>NZ_JBITJK010000008.1:0-227662 GCF_044459945.1 Streptomyces sp. NPDC050164 | reverse complement strand
GTTCGCAATGCTCCGCGACGGCACCTTCTACGAACCCCGCCTCCCCGAAGCAGCCATCGCATGACCAACCCAGGCTTGACGAAGGACATAGAGGCCCCCCCAGGCCCAGTCGTCCTCCGTCCGCCCCCGCGTACCTCCCGGCGGTCACCGAGACGGACGGGTACCGCAGATCATCATGAACATCTCGTTGCAGGCCGCCCTCACCAACGTCCGAGGCCCTGATACTGACCGGGCAATCGACAAGCGGGGGCAACGGTGGACTGGACATTGGCGGGAGGACTGGCCGCCGGCCTGATGATCGCGACCGTCACCGCCCCGGTCGGCGTGTCCGGCGCGGTGTTCCTCCTCCCGGTCCAGCTGAGCCTCTTCGGCGTGGCCAACCCCGCGATCACCCCGACCAACTTGCTGTACAACGTCGTCGCCGGACCCGGCGCCCTGTGGCGCTACCGCCGTGACGGCGCCCTGCGCGGCGACCTTGCACGGCGCATAGTGCTGGGCACACTGCCCGGCGTCGTCATCGGCGCCGCCATCCGCGTCTTCGCCCTCCCCGGCCCGAGCGCATTCCGGCTCCTGATCGCCGCCCTGCTGCTGCCACTCGGCCTATGGCTGTGCCTGCGCACCCTCACCCCGGCACGCCACCGGCAGCCGCCCGCAAAGCAGTCGACCCCCCGCACGCTGACGAGCCTCGCCGTGGCGGTCGGCGTTGTCGGCGGCATCTACGGCATCGGCGGCGGCTCCCTCCTCGGCCCGATCCTCGCCGGGCGCGGCATGCCCGTCACACGCGTCGCCCCGGCCGCCCTCGCCGCCACGTTCGCCACGTCCCTCGTCGGCGCCGCCTCCTACGCGCTGCTGTCGCTCGTCAGCTCAGGAGACGTCGCCCCCGACTGGTGGCTCGGGCTCGCCTGCGGCACCGGCGGACTGATCGGCGGCTACCTCGGCGCGCGCCTCCAACCCCGCCTGCCCGAACGAGCCCTACGGCTCCTGCTCGGCACCCTCGCCGCAGCCCTCGGCGCCCTGTACGCCGTCCAGACCCTGCACTGACCCCGGTCCCGGATCAGTTCCGGGCAAGGGGGTGTACGAGGCGCCCTGCCAGCATCAAGGACTCCGCGCTGCTCAACCGCTTCCCCACGCTGCGCCTGGCCGTACCCGCCGAAGACGTTCCCCTGCGCCCGGAGACCGCGGACATCTACGGGGTGAAGGGCCTCCCGATGACCTGGGACGCGTGACCGCGACGCGGTGACGGGTGAGGTCGCGTACGGTTACCCGCCACCGCTGTGATCGCTCACCTGCCGCGATCATGCCGGCGGACGGAACGGCAATCCTGGCAAAGTTCAGGTGCCGCGCCGCTCCGATCACCACGTGCTGGCGGGCCGCCACGCCACGCCGCTCTGAGCCGGCCCGTACCGCGGCGGTGGCGGAGTCGGCCCGTCCGGCGGGCAGTTCGTCGTATGTCGAGGGGAGTTCGTCCACCGCACAGGCGGCGAAGCGCTGGAAGAGCTGGGCGATGTCGTGGGTTCACGGGCTCGTCCGGTCCCGGCACGACCTGGCGTCGATGGCCGCGTCGCTGGGGCGGTACTGCGTCTGCCAGTTCTTCTCGTTCGCCGGGATCAGGCTCAGCGACTCCTTGAGGTCCGCGAGCCAGTCGCTGCTGCCGACGTACCTCTTCACGATCTCGCGCAGTCTCCCGCAGTCGGCCCGGTGGTTCTTGGGCATGCCGATGCCGTAGTACTGGGGAGGGCCAATGGTCTCGCCGGGCAGGACCCGCAGCCCCTCAGCGGCGTACTGGCCGGCGAAGCCGTAGAGGATCAGCTGGTCCGTGGAGACCGCGTCCGCCCGTCCCTTCCGGATGTCGTCGATACAGTCGGAGGCATCATCGCGCACGTACGTCTCGATGTCCTCGTAGGCCTGGCCGGCCAGGACCTCGGCGGAGGTGGTGCCCTTCCACGTGCACACGCGGCGCCCGTGCAGGTCCTCGACGGTGTGGATGTCGTCGCCGTCCTTGGCCACCATGAAGCCTTGATAGGTGATGGCGTAGGGGCCGACGAAGTCGATCAGCTTCATGCGTTCGTCGGTGATCGAGAACGTCGCGATCACCAGGTCGGCGTCGCCCTCGGTGATGGCGATGACCCGCTCGTCGGACGGCACGTCGGCGGGGCGGCTCGCCTTGATCCCCAACTCGTCGACGATGCGGCGACCGAGGAGGTAGTCGAAGCCGGAGTAGTTGTAGTCAGGCTTGTAGGAGGTGCCCGGCTGGTCATTCTTGTGTGCGATGGTGATGCGAGCCTTGCCGAGGAAGCTGGGCTCGGAATCGGAACAGGCGGAGACGGTCAGGAGACCGGCCGCGCCCAGGGCCATGGCCCACCGCGCTCGCGTTCGTCGTGCCTTCCCGTCTGTAGGCCGGGTGGTCATCGTCCTGTCCCCCTCATTCGCCCGTCTCGTTCGCATGTCGTCTTTCGCCATCACTGGAGGCGTCGCGTCAGTCGTGGAGGACGGCGTTGTCCACGGAGATGTCCATCAGGCAGCCGGCCAGGGTGTGCACGGTCACGACGACGCGTACGTCGGTCGACTGCCCGCCAAGGGCGATGTCGGCGGTCGTGCCAGAGGTGAGCGAGCGGTTCTCATCCTCGGGTTGCTGTCCGGCGAGCGCGAGGTCGAAGGTGGTGTCCGGTGCGCAGGACTGGGTGCCGACGGAGCCTTCCGCGACGCCGAGGGTCAGGCGCAGGTGGCGACGGACCGTCCCGCTGTCCACGGTGATCAGCAGGGCCGCGCCGTCGCCGACCGAGGACCGGGGTTTGATCCGGGTGCTGCCCGTGACGTCGACCTCACCGTGCGCGCGGAGATACACCATCTGGGCCAGGCCGATGACCGCGAGCGCGACGGAGCCCCATGACACCAGGGCCCGCAACCATATGGCGCGCTCACGTCCCCATATGGCCCGCCAGAACGTGGCGGCCAGGGGAAGCACCAGACACACGGCCGCCCACAGGAACTGGGCCCAGGGCCCTTCCGGCATGAGCAGCACCGAGACGGCGCACAGCGCCAGGGCGAACCCGCAGGGAACCCAGTTCCATACGCTCCACTTCTCCACGTTCCCCACGCCGGTGAAGAACTTCAGGATCAGGTTCCCCACGACCTGGCCGATGCTGAGCGCGTTCGAGCCCTCGCTGCGCGCACTGTACTGGCTCTGCCCGCCGGGTGAAGGCGCCGTCATCTCCCGTCCCCGGCGTCGGGCCGGTACCCCCCGTGTACGTCTCCCACGACCTGCCCGAACGCCTGGGCGCCCGGCCCGGTGGCCTGCACGCTGAAGATGATCGGCCCCGACTGGACCAGCGCGGCCTGCTTGCGGATGTGCCGCTCCAGGGCCGCCGCGGTCGGACGGCCTGCGTGGTCGCGGCTCTCGGAGTCGGCGAGCCACTGCCCCAGCGCCGCCTCCAGGGCCGCCCGGTCAACCGCGCTCAGCTTCTCGACGAGGTCCTGGACCTCACGGGCCGACACGCCCGTCTCCTGTGTCGCCCCAGTCTGCTCCGTCTCCCCCTTCTTCAGCGCACGCTCCAGGAAGAACCGCCCCCGGTCCACCGCGCTGTCGGCGATCCGGGTCTGCACGGAGGTGAGGAAGGTCTGCCCCATAGATGCGGCGGCGAGCGTGAGATAAGGGGCTATCTGAGCCGCCAGGGCCATGAGATCGGGCATGTGAGCGTCCTCCGCCACTGTTGGGCATGACAGCGTCGGTCCGCAACGGACCTATGGGGAAAGGGAGTTACCCAAGCCCCGCCCACACCACACCTGGAAACTCGACACGGGCCTGACCTACGTCTTCCTCACCCACGCCGCCCTGTACATGGACTGCGTGACCGGGGCCGCCTGGATCTCCAGCCTTTCGCAGACCTGGACATCCGGGCCGTGGGTCGTCGCCGACCCATATGGAAGCTGCGCGCCCTCGGCGAGGGCTGGGCGGACGGTCTCGACGGGCTCGCCCGCGCCTGCGGAGTCGACATCGGATGACAGCAGGAGGCAGACGCACGTACACATCCGCAATCGTGCGAGCCGACCCGCACGACCACCCCAAGCGCAAGACATCTGTGCACGTCGTCGGAGTCATGCGGCCCGCCCGAGCGCCGTCACTTCGGCGGTCCGTCGGCTGCCTGGATCGCCGATCCGGCCGATCGTGGACGGCATGCCACGACGCCGGCAGACGGCATCCGCACAGCGGAACACCCGCGCGCCACGGCAGTCAGCTCGTCGGGGTGAGGATCACCGCCTGTCCGCCCGCGCTCGTCATGGCCACACTGAGGGTGGTGCCGGAGGTGACCGTCCGGGTGCTGACGACCGTGGGGGTCGCGGCCGGGGCGCTGCCCGCCGTGCCTTCGGCGTAGATCGTGGCCGTGCAGGACGTGCCGCTGCCGAGGAAGTCCAGCGGGATCGTGACCGTGCGCGCCACCTCGTCGTTCATCGCGCCGAGGAACCATGTGGTGCCGCTGCGGCGGGCCACGGCGACGCACTCGCCGAGGGAGGCCGCGACCGTGGTGCTCTCGTCCCAGGTGGTGGGGAGCACAGGTCGTCCAGCTGACGGGCACGGGCGCCACAAGCCAACTTCGAGTGCATCGCCGCCGTCAGATGGAGCCGAGCAGGAGACGTGTGCACGCGCGACGGCGCTCCGTACTGGACATCCCAGTGGGCCAAGCCGGCTTCTCGTCACCCCTCCAGCAGGAATCCCCAGGTCATGGACTCGGGGGTTCTCTATTGTCCAGAGACCGTGAGCCGCCAGCGGATACCACCGGAGCAGCGGCCTGATCATCCCGCACCGCCGCGAACGCGGACAGGCTGAATCCGCGGCCGGGCCGACTCCCGTCCGTAGTGACGAAGTGCGAGGAGTGCCGAACCTCTGCCCGGCTGGACCTTGTGTCCCTTGCGCGATTCAGGTGTTTCCGTCCCACTCCCCACGAGCGCGGCAGTGTCCCGCGACGGCCGCCTCGGCGTCCATGCGTTTTCCAGCCGGTGAGGGCGCCCGGGGGACCTCAATTGGCATGACGTACACAGGGATTGACGTAGAAATCGCTTACCATCTACGGTCCTTCCGGAATCGCGGACACCTTTCGGAATCTCGAACGTCTGGCGTCGGTACGCCCTACGAGAACAAGGAGTCGAAGCGGAATGGGCCCACAGCGAAGACTCGGCTGGATGTCGCTTGCCGCGGCAACCACCATGGCACTCGCGGCCGGAGTGATCACCGCCCCCGCCGCCCACACCGCGGACGATCCCGTGGAGGTCGTGGTCAACGGGGACGACGTTCGCGCCGACAACGTGAACGGTTTGACCTACAAGGGCCTCGGCGTGCTCAGCTGCAACAGCACGAGCAACCTGCTGATGGACTACAAGGCGGAGCAACCCGGCCGGTACTGGGAGCTCATCCGCGTGCTGTTCGGCGGGAAGAACCCCCTGATCAACCATGTCAAGGTCGAGATGGGTTCGGACACGAACACGTCGACCGGTTCCGACCCGGCGACCATGCGCACCGCGGACGAACTCGCCGACGCGTCGCGCTCCCCGGGCTTCCAACTGGCAGCGGACGCCAAGACGGTCAACCCGAAGCTCAAGGTCTCGATTCTCCGCTGGGTCATGCCCCGATGGGTCCAGAACGAATGGAACAAGGGCACCGGCTCCGACGAGATGTACAAGTGGTACAAGGAGACGATTCTCGACGCGTACGAGAAATACGGGTACATGGTCGACTACGTGAACCCGGACACGAACGAGACGCATGATCCGGACGAGGCCTTCATCAAGTGGTACAAGAAGGCGATTGTGGCCGACACGGACTTCGCCGACCCTCGCTACGGCATCCCGGCGAAAAAGCGGGAGCAGGCCGAGAAGGCCTACCGCGGCATAAAGATCATCGCCGCCGACGAGAACACCACCCACAATTTCGGGCCGTCGATGCTCAGCGACGCGGAACTCTTCGGCATGGTCGACGCGGTCGGCTACCACTACAACACCGATGACCGGCGCGACGGGCCCGTCGGCAGCGACACCCATCTGCCGTACACCAGGCTGGCGACCGGTGAGAACAAGTACAACGAGGACAAGGAAGTCTGGTACAGCGAGGGAGTCGGCTCCTTCGGCTACACCGACTACCGCGTCAACAACACCGAGGGCCCGAACGGAACGAGCACCGGTATCGGCGGCGTCCAGAGCGCCCTCGATCTCGCGAACCGCTCCGTCAAGGGCTACGCCAACTCGAAGCGGACGCACTACGTCTTCCAGCCGGCCATCGGCTCCTTCTACGAAGGCGCGCAGTACAGCCACAAGGAACTCGTCAGCGCGCGTGACCCGTGGTCGGGCCACCTCCACTACGACGCGGCCTTCTATGTGATGCAGCACTTCACCCAGTTCGCGAAGACCGGCTGGGAGAACGACACGAACACGGCGGGCATCTGGCGCACCGTGCCGGAGGCCAGTTACAGCGGGGTGAGCGGCACCGAGAACGTCGACGGCTCGAACGGGGCCCCGAGTTACATGACGCTCGCGGACCCCCGTAAGAAGGACTTCTCCACGATCGTCGTCAACGACAGCGACCAGCCCAAGACCTACCGGATCAAAGCCGAGAACATGCGACTCGGTTCCGACCCGACCATGGAGATCTGGGAAACCCGTGCACCGGACGCGGGCCGGCCCTACGACGCGAACTTCAAGCACCTCGTCGACGAGATCCGGCCCGGCAGCGATGGGTACTACACCCACACGGTCAAGCCGAGGTCGATCGTGACCCTGACGACGCTCGACAAGAGCCACGACAAGGCGACGAAGCAACGCCTGCCCGAGTCCCGGGACCGCACGGTGCTGGACACCGACGCGACCGGCAAGAAGCACAACACCCGCGACAACGTCCTGTACGCCGACGACTTCGGGTACGAGGAGGAGGGCAGGGTCCAGGTCGGCACCGGCAACGGCGCGCACAAGACGTCCCAGCCCTACCTGAGGTCGCGCGGCAATCAGCCTCGCTACATGGTCGACCAGACCGGCGCCTGGGAGGTCGGTGCGGACGCGAGCGGCGACAACGTCCTGTACCAGTACATGGACCAGTCCATGAAGGACACCGGCGCCTGGAACCGCCACACCCCGAACACGACGGTCGGCGACTTCCGCTGGGAGAACTACCGGGCCACGGTCGACGTCTCGTTCCCTGACCCGGCCGGCGGACTCGCCTCACTGGGCGTCCGTCAGCAGAAGGGCATGGCGATCAGCGACGCCGCCTACAACGTGCGCATCGCACCGACCGGCGCCTGGACGTTCTACGAATACGGCACGGCCGTCAAGTCGGGAACGGTCGCGGCCTCCGACGGCTACCGCCTCGCCATCGAGGCGAAGGGCGCGACGATCACGACCTACATCGACGGCAAGGCCGTCTCCACGTACCAGGACCCGACTCCGCAGACCGAAGGACGCGTCAAGCTCGGATCCGACTTCCACAAGACGGCGTTCGACAACCTAAAGGTCGAGAAGATCGACGGGTACACGCCCTACGCCCGCGCGCAGCTCGACAACATGGACAGCTCGGTCACCTACGCCGGCACGTGGAGCCGGAAAGCCTCCTTCGGCGACGCGATGGACTGGTACCGGTCGACGTCGACCGGCACGACCGCCGGCTCGTCGTTCACCGTCCCGTTCACCGGCACGGGCATCGACATCATCGGCGGCAACGACGGCACCGCCGTCCTCGACGTCTACGTCGACGGAAAGTTGATCGCACGGGACGCGAAGACGGCCGCGACCGACAAGCGCCTCGCGACGTACGCGCTCCGCGGTCTGCCCGACGGCGCGCACACGGCGAGGTTCGTCCTCAAGTCCGGAAAGATCGTTCTCGACGCGTTCAACGCCATCTCCGGGGACGTGGACCGCACTGTGGACACGACACCGATCCGGGACGCCCTGGAGAGGATCGGACGTCCGGAGCGGGCGGACTACACGACCGACTCCTGGGCCTTGTTCGCCTCCGCGTCGTCGGCGGCGAAGGCTGCCGTGTCGGGACGGCAGAAGGGCCTTGACGCCATCGGCGTCGAGCAGATCACGGACCGGCTCGAAGAGGCTCACGACCGGCTGGTGCGCAAGGACGGCACCGCCGCCCAGTAGGTGCCCGGGGCCTGCGGGCCCCGCGCGTTCGCCGTAAATGATCAAGGGGCCGTATCGGATTCCTCCGATACGGCCCCTTGTGCGGGGGCGAGTCGCCGTCCGCAGGGCTCGGCGAACGCGCCCGCACCTACGACACCGCTCGCCCACCGGGCCGCCGGACAGTTTTTGTTATGCACCGGTGCGGCGCGCGTCTCCTTGGTACAGGACCGGAGAAGAACCAGGAGACAGTTCGATGGAGCAGGCCACCACAGACCGTTCGCTCAGCCGTCGCGGGATGCTGAAGCTCGCCGGCGCGGCCGGTGCCGGCGCCGGTGCGATCGGGGCGGCCACGGGGACCGCGTCAGCCGTGCCGACGGCCCCGAAGGGCGGGTTCGCCCACCCGGCGCTGCTGCACACGCAGGCCGACTTCGACCGGATGGCCGAGAAGGTCAAGGCGGGTGCGCAGCCCTGGACGGACGGCTGGAAGCGGCTGCTGAGCAGCCGGGACTCGGCGACCGACTACCAGCCACGGCCCGTCGCGACCGTCATCCGCGGTGGCGAGGGAGCGAACTTCCACCTGCTGTTCCGGGACGCCGCCGCGGCCTACCAGAACGCCCTGCGCTGGAAGATCACCGGGGACGCCGGGCACGGGGACAAGGCGCGGGACATCCTCAACGCCTGGTCGGCCACCCTCAAGGAGCTCGGCGGGAACGCCGACCGGTACCTGCTGGCGGGCATCCAGGGATATCAGCTGGCCAACGCCGGCGAGATCATGCGCGACTACGACGGATTCGACCTCGGCCGGTTCCAGTCCATGCTGGTCGACATCTTCTACCCGATGAACGACTCCTTCCTGGTCAACCACAACGACGCCGTCCCCAGCAACTACCGGGCCAACTGGGAACTGTGCACCCTGGCGTCCATCATCGCCATCGGCGGGCTCACCGAGGACCAGGCCAAGATCGACCGGGCGGTGGAGTACTTCAAGAACGGCGACGGCAACGGCTGTGTCAAACGGGCCATCCCCGTCCTGCACGAGGAGGCGGACGGCGTCGTCCTCGGACAGTGGGAGGAGAGCGGCCGGGACCAGGAGCACACCATGGCCGGTGTCGGCTGGATGGGCGCGCTCTGCGAGATGGCCTGGAACCTGGGCGAGGATCTGTACGGGTACGACGACAACCGGTTCATGAAGGGCTGTGAGTACGTCGCCCGCTACAACCTCGGCAAGGACGTTCCCTACACCTCGTACTCACGCCGCATGGGCCGGCGCGTGGCGGGCCAGCTCGGAGCCCTGCACACCGAACCGGAGATCAGCGAGCAGGGCCGGGGCAGCACCCGTCCCATCTGGGCCCTGATCCACAATCACTACGCGGTGCGCCGCGGGCTGGACGTACCGAACATCACGGCCTACAAGGACAAGCTCACGCCCGAGGGCGGCGGCGGGCTCCGCGGTGGGGCCGGCTGGAGCTACGACCACCTCGGCTACGGCACGCTGACCTACACCCGGGACCCGGAGGACGTCGGCGCGTCCGCGCTGGGCGCCGCACGCGAAACCAAGACGGCGGACGACGCCTCGGGCAGCGCGGCAGGCGGCGGGACGCGCCCGCAGGGCGGCGCCCCCCACGATCTGGCCGCCACCGGGGCGGACGGCGTCCTTGCCTGGTCCGCCGCCGGGGCCTCGGCCCTCCTCGGGGGTCTGCTCCTGCTCCGCCGTCGCGGGCGCGGAGCGAACACGCCCGGATCCGACGCTTGATCCGCGGCGCCAACTCTCCCAGAAGGAAGGCATCTGCGCAGGAGCGCGAGTTCGATTCTCGTCACCCGCTCCACCCCCAGGTCAGAGACCTGGGGGTTCTTGCTGCCCAGACCGGTGGGCGGAGTGCGTGCCGCTGGCGCACCATTAGCGTTTCGGTGGCTCGGCCCGTCTTTCCCGTAGCACCCGCCACCAGGATCGTCTCGTCGCTTGTGTGAGTTCGCCTGTGAGGTGCTGCCCCGACTACGTCATGGCGTCGCGAACCTTGGCGGTGTCGACGAACTGCTCGAAGCGGACGATCAGGCCGCCGCGGACCACGAAGTGGTGGGCGACGCACACGTCGATCGGCTTGCCGGTGGCCTTGTTGGTCGCGGTGTAGCGGGCGAGGACGACGACGTTCTCCCCTTCGACGACATAGGTGTCGTCGTGCGCGGTCCAGCCGTCCCACTCCTTGCCCAGCTGCTCCATGACGTGGGAGGTGACCCCGTCGGGGGTGCGGTAGGTGCCGGCGAGAGGGAAGCCCGCCATCTCCTTCCACTCCACGTCCGGGGCGAGGGTGGCGCGCAGGGCCTCCAGGTCGCCGGCCGCGGAGGCCAGGTACTGGCGGCGGACCACGTCGGCCGGGGCCGTGGAGGTCGCGAAGTCGGTGTGCTCGTACGTCATGACACTCAGCCCCACTTCATCTCGCCCTTGGCGACCTTCGCCCCGAGCTGGGCGGCGATCAGCATGCCGTTGTCGGGGTAACGCTTGACGAGCGCCGCGGTCAGCGCGGCGCCGTCGGCCGCCTTGCCGAGCTCCTCCTCGAAGGCGACGAGGTAGTCGCGGGTGGCGGTGATGGCCGAGGCGTCGGCCGCCGTGCCGGGCAGGCGGTGGCCGGGGACGACCAGCTCCGGCTGAAGGGAGGCCATCTCGTCCAGCAGCTCGATCCAGACGGAGCGGTGCTCGGGGGTGGGAGTGTCGGCGACCCAGACGTGCTCCTGCTGGAAGAGCAGGACGCCTCCGAGGATGGCGCGGTGCTCGGCCTGCCACAGGTAGTGGCGGTCGGGCAGGCCGGCCGGGCCGCCCTTGAGCTCGAAGCGGTGGCCTTCCAGGGTGAGGTCGCCGGTCAGCGGGGTGAGGTCGACCAGGCGGGTGGGCAGGTTCGGGCCGAGGGCCGCCCACGCCTTGAGCTTGCCCTCGTAGGAGTGCTTGATGTGCTCGATGACGATCGGGGTGGCGACGAAGACGGCGTCGGGGAAGGCGTCGGCGAGGACCTCGGCGCCGAAGTAGAAGTCGGGGTCGCCGTGGCTGACGAAGACGGTGGTCAGCTTCTTGCCGGAGTCGAGGATCTCGGCGGCGAGGCGGTGGCCGTCGGCGCGGGTGAAGCCGGCGTCGACCAGCAGCGCCTCCTGCTCACCGGTGACGAGCGTGGCGGTCTTGTTCTTGCTGCCGGCCGGGAAGTCGAGGTCGAGGACCTTGAAGGAGAGGGTGCTCATGCGGAACCTCCTGGAGGGGATGGAAATTCAGTGGGTGGGAGCAGCGGTCAGGACGCGGTGGTCAGGGCGGCCAGTCGCCGGTCGATCTCGTCGGCGGTGGCGTGGCCATGGGCCAGGGCGGCGACTCGGTCGCCGTCGACGGCGAGCAGGGTGGGGAAGCCGGTGCCCCCCAGCTCGGCACAGCGGTGGAAGTCGTCCGCCGCCGCGCTGTGCGCCTCGGGCGCGTCGAAGGCGGCGACGACGGCGTCGGCATCCAGACCGGCCTCCTCGGCGACCTTCCTGTAGGTCGCGGGGTCGGAGAGGCTGAGGCCGTCGACGTAGAAGGCCCGCTGGAGGGCGCCGGCCAGTTCCGCCGCGCGGTCGGGGGCCGCCCGGCGCAGGGCGACGACGCCGCGCGCGGCGGCCTCGGAGTCCATCACGAACGATCCATCGGCGATCAGCCGCTCGTAGCCCTCGCCGAACTCGGCGCCGGTCAGCTCGGCGATCTGGGCGTTGGCGCCCTGGACGTAGCCGAACTCGCGGATCGGCACCCGGCGTGGCCCGGTGAACAGGCCGCCGGAGACCACCTCGAACGGCAGCTCGGGATGACGGAAGACGGTCTCGCGCAGAGTTCCGGAGAACCCGTGCGACCAGCCGCAGTAGGCGTCGAAGACGTAGACGAGCTTCATCGAAGATCCCAGCAAAGGTGTGGCGCCCGCCGAACACGAGCAGTTCGTCTGAGAAAACAGTAACTGACTAGTCAGACATTCCCTCGTCAGTGTGACGGCAGCCACACCGGCAAACCCGCTGTCAGCGCATCACTGAAGCCGCACGGCCGCGGCCCGGAGGGGCCGTTCAGGGCAGGCGGGGCAGCTCGTCCCGGGCGGAGTGGCTCAGGATCCGCAGGTCCTCGGCGAACCGCTCCCGGTCCTCGGGCGGCAGCGGCGCCAGGAAGTAACGCCGGATGTTCTCCACGTGCACCCGGGACGCCCGCACAGTGGTCTCCTCCCCCAACCGGGTCAGCCGTACCAGCCGCCCGCGCCTGTCACCGGGATCCTCGGCGCGCTCCACCAGTCCGGCCGCCTCCATCCGGTCCACCAGACGCGTCGCCCCGCCCGTGGTCAGCACCTGCTCCTGGGCGATGGCCCGCATCGACAGCCCGGGATCGCCCGCCCGCCCGAGGATGAGCAGCACCTCGAACATCAGATGGCTGATGCCGCACTCCAGCTCCAGAGACCGCCCGAGGATGTACTCCAGCCGGTTCGCCGCCCCCTGCAACCGCCCGAACGCCAGCACCAGCGCATTGTTCGCGGCCTCCTTCGGCGACGAGATCTCCGTCGGCTCTTCCATGTTCCCCCCACCGGACTTGCCCTCCACACCATGCATCCACTGATCATGCCTCGTGCGTCCTCGGGCGCTCACCTTGCCGGAACGCGTCAGTCACGGCTCGGTGGCTGACCGGGTGGGGTGAACGGATCAGCTCCGTCGGCCAGGAGTACGGGTGAGCCGTGCATTCCGCGGTCGAGTCCGTCGCGGACCATGGCGTCGCGCAGCTGGTCGGCGATGCCCACGCCCGCCGTCCCGGCGCCGAAGACCACGATGCGCTGATCCCGCATGGGCGTGCCGGTGACCCGTGCCGCGTTCATGACGCAGGCCAGCGTGATCGCACCGGTGCCCTGCATGTCGTCGTTGAAGGTGCAGATCTTCTCGCCGTACTGCTGGAGGATGCGGCGGCCGTTGCCGGGGCCGAAGTCCTCCCAGTGCAGCAGCGCCTGCGGGAACAGCTCGCCCACCGCCTCCACGAAGGCGGCGACGAACGAGTCGTACGCCTCGCCGCGCACCCTGTTGTGCCGGTTGCCGACGTACAGCGGGCCGTTGAGCAGCGCCTGGTTTCCGGTGCCGACGTCGAGCATCACCGGGATGGCCCGCCCCGGGTGGATGCCCGCGGCGGCGGTGTAGACCGCCAGCTTGCCGACCGCGAGCTGCATGCCGCCGATGCCGAGGAGTTGCTCCGCGTCGGTGGCCACCAGCAGGTCGACGTCGTCGGGGCCCAGGCCGAGCGCCTGGAACGCCGGGCGGATGTCCTGGGGGCGGTCGATGGACAGGTAGACACCGCGCGGCCGCCGGTATTCGTGGCTGTAGCGCTTGACCGCCTCGCCCACGGTCGGGTCGTACACGATCGGCAGCAGCTCGGTGAGGTGGTCGCAGAGCAGGCGGAAATAGAGGACCTCATTGCGGTCGTGGAGCTGCTCCAGATACACGTTCTTCGCCAAGTCGTCTGGCTGCGCGCGCAGTTGTTCCCAGGCTCGCCGCGCCTGGAGCTCCAGGGACAGCACCGCGGGCGGCAGCATCCCGACCAGGCCGTGGCGTTCCCGCTCCTCCTGGGTGAAGGCGACGCCCTTGTTGCTCAGCGGGTCCGTGAGCAGCGCGCGGCCGTCCGGTTGCCCGCGGCCGGTGCGGCCCTTCCCCCTCCCCTGGTGGTCGTCCTGTGCACGGTTGCGGGGCGGGGCCATCGGCTCTCCTTACGTCGCACGACTGCCGTAGGGGCTCGTTTCCTGCCAGGCGCCCCGGGTACCCCGGTCGGCGTGACAGGCGCATCGGCGCCCATCCCTTTTGCCGCACTCTGACGCGGCCCTTCGTTCGGGTACGGCGGCGCTACCGCCTCCAGCCGGTGCAGCGATCCCCGCGATGAGAGAGAAGAGGGGGATTACCCCATGCACAAGCCCGCCCAGCAGCAACGGCCTCCGGGTACCGAGGCGGCCCTGCGGCCCCAGGCCGACCACGGTGAGCACGGCTACCGCGGATCGGAGCGACTGGCCGGGAAGGCCGCCGTGGTCACCGGTGGCGACAGCGGCATCGGCAAGGCCGTCGCGATCGCCTACGCCCGCGAGGGCGCCGATGTGCTCATCTCGTACCTGGACGAGGAGGAGGACGACGCCCGCGACACGGCGCGCTGGGTGGAGGAGGCCGGCCGCGAGGCAGTCCTGGTGCCGGGCGACCTGTCCGACCCCGCCCACTGCCGAGAGGTGGTGGCACGGGCCGTGGAGGCGTTCGGCCGCATCGACGTCCTGGTCAGCAACGCGGCGTTCCAGATGTTCCGCGAATCGATCGAGGAGATCCCCGACGTGGAGTGGGACCACACGCTGGCGACCAACCTCAGCGCCATGTTCCACCTCTGCAAGGCGGCGGTGCCGCACATGAAGCCAGGTGCGTCGATCATCGCGTCCAGCTCGGTGAACTCCGACACGCCGCCGCCGGGCCTGCTGGCGTACAACGCGACGAAGGCGGGCCTGGCCAACATGGTCGGCTCGCTGTCCCAGTCGCTCGCAGACCGGGGCATCCGGGCCAACAGCGTCGCCCCCGGGCCGATCTGGACGCCGCTGATCCCCGCCACCATGCCGCCCGAGCAGGTCGAGGACTTCGGCGGACAGACGCCACTGGGACGGGCCGGGCAGCCGGCCGAACTCGCCCCCGTGTACGTCCTGCTCGCCTCGGACGAGTCCGCGTACGTCTCGGGTGCGCGCATCGCCGTCACGGGCGGCCAGCCCATCCTGTGACCTCGCGTCAGGACCCTTGCCCTCAGAGACCAGGAGTGCCCGTGGACTGGTACCCCTTGCGGTTGACCACCCCGGTCAAGCAGCACGTCTTCGGCGGCCGGGCCCTCGCCGAACGGCTGGGCCGTACCGGCCTGCCCGACGGCCGGGTCGCCGAGACCTGGGAGGTCAGCGATGTGGACGGCGAGGGAGCACGGGTCGCGGACGGCTCGCTGGCCGGCCGCACGCTGCGCCGGCTCGTCGAGGATCACCCCGACGAACTCGTGGGGCGCGGCCGGCGCGGCCCGCGCTTCCCGGTGCTGACCAAGTTCATCGACGGCACCGGTGCCCTCCCGGTCCATCTGCACGCCGACGACGACACCGCACGCCGGCTGGAGGACGAGCCCCACGGCAAGACCGAGGCGTGGCACGTCCTCGACGCGGCCCCGGGCGCCTGCGCCCTGGTGGGGGTGAAAGCCGGTGTGGACCGGGAGACGCTGCACCAGGCTCTGCTCGCACAGGACTTCGACGCGGTCATGCGCCGGCTTCCGGTGCGGGCCGGGCAGACCGTCTACGTGCCTGGCGGCACCCTGCACAGTTTCGGCCCCGGCACCCTGGTCTACGAGATCGAGCAGACCTCCGACATCCAGCAGCACGCCATGCGCCGGCACATGGAGGACGGCTCGGAACTGGACGACGAGGAGTGGCACACCAACCTCGGGCGCTTGCAACGCCGGTGCCCCGGTCACCGTGGAGTCCGGTGGCCGGTCCGAGCGGCTCGGTCGGGCCCGGAGCCTGTTGCTGCCGGCCGCGCTGGGCCGTGTGCGGATCCAGGGGCCCGCCGACGTCCTCCTCGGCTACCTGCCCGACCTGGAGCGGGACATCCGCACGCCCCTGCTCGCCGCGGGGCACGGGGCCGCCGCCGTGGCCGCCCTCGGTGAGGGCCTCACCGACCCACTCACGTAGAAGGAGATCCATGGGCACCATCACCACCAGCGACGACGTCACCATCCACTACGAGGAACAGGGCACCGGCCCTCCCCTCGTCCTGATCCACGGCTGGGGCTTCAGCGGCCGCTTCTTCACCCGCAACCTGGACGCCCTCGCCGGACACGCCCGCGTCATCACCGTCGATCTGCGCGGCCACGGCGACTCCGGCAAGCCCCGCCACGGCTATCGCGTGTCGAGGCTGGCCAAGGACCTGTTCGACCTCCTCGAAGAACTCGACCTGCGCGAGGTCACCGTCCTGGGCTGGTCACTGGGCTGCCCGGTCATCTGGAGCTATCTGGAACTGTTCGGCAGCCACCGTCTGGCCCGCGCGGTGTACGTCCAGCAGGCACCCCGCCAGTACTACGCACCGGACTGGCCGCACGCACACGCCACCTGTTACGACGAACCCTCCCTGGCCGCCCTGCAGACCCAGCTCACCTGTGCCCCGCCGGCCTTCGACGAGGACCAGATCGACACCATCCTCTCGGGCGAACCCACCCCGCAGGAAAGGGAGTTGCTCCTGGCCGAGATGGCCAAGTCACCCGCGTACGCACGCAACGCCCTGATGACCGACCACACCCGCCACGACTGGCGCGACCTGCTGCCCACACTCCGGCTGCCCAGCCTGGTCCTGGTGGCACGGCAGGACCAGGTGTTGCCCTGGCAGGGGCCCGCCTGGGTAGGCCAGGCGCTCCCGGGCGCCCGGACCGTCTTCTTCGAGCACAGCGGCCACGCGCTGTTCTTCGACGAGCCGGAGAAGTTCCACGACACGGTCACGGGTTTCCTGACCGACAGCAGGAACGACACGGAGGTACGCGTGTGAACAGCCCGGCACCGTCGACGTTCCCCTTCCCCTACGGCGTCAACCAGTTCACCACCATGCCCTGGTCCTTCGACGAGGACCTGGCGCACTACGCCCGCCTCGGCATCGAAGCGATGGAGCTGTGCGAGACCAAGCTCCACGACGACCACGACCGTGCCAAGACCCAACTAGCCTCGGTTGCCGGGACGGGACTGCCGATCAGCTCGGTCCAGCCCCTCGTACGGACCGTGTTCCCAAGCGAGACCCAGCCGGCCCCGCCGGTCGGCGTGACCGGCTGGCCCGCCTCCGCCGCAGCGTGGAGCTGATCGCACCGTTCGCCCCGGGCGCGGTCTTCGTCACCAACACCGGGCCGGCGCCCGACGGAAACCTGCACGAGGCGGTCCGCCAGGTCGTCACCCATCACCGCGAACTGGCGGACATCGCCGCCGACCACGGCGTACGGATCGCGCTGGAACCCCTCAATCCCGTCCTGCTCAACGCGGAGACCGCCATCTGGACCTACCGGCAGGCGCTCGACGTCGTCCAGGAGGTCGACCGCGAGAACGTGGGCGTCTGCCTCGACCTGTGGAATCTGTGGCAGGACCCGGACCTGGTCCCCGGCCTCGCCGACGCTCCCGACCGCCTGTTCCTGCTCCAGGTCAGCGACTGGCGCACGCCCCGCTCGCGGATGGACCGGCGCACCGTCGGCACCGGCGACATCCCGGTCGGCCAACTTCTGCACGCCGCCCACAACGCCGGCTACCGCGGCCCCTGCGTCCTGGAGATCTTCTCCGACAACGTGCCGGACTCGCTCTACGAGACGGACCTGGACGATCTCCTGCGCACCAACCGGACGGCCCTCGAGTCGGCCTGGTGGGCCGGCTGAGCGCGGGCGGGGGCGGCCGTACTACGGCAGGAGCTGCTCCGTCCAGATGCATTTGCCGTGGGAGGTGTAGCGCGTTCCCCAGCGTTGGGAAAGTGCGGCGATCAGCTGGAGGCCGCGGCCGCCCTCGTCGGTCTCGAGCGCGCGGCGAACGTGAGGGGTGGTCAGGCTGCCGTCGGTGACCTCGCAGATGAGCGAGCGGCTGCGGATGAGGCGCAGCCGGATCGGGCCTCTCGCGTGGCGGATGACATTGCCGACGAGCTCGCTGGCTATCAGCTCTGTGGTCCACATGAGGTCCTCCAGCTGCCAGTCGGTGAGCTGCTGTCGTATGTGGTCACGGGCCTCGCCTGCGGCGATCGGATCCTCGGGAAGCTCCCAGAACGCCACGTCCCCGGCGGCGAGAGCGTGGGTGCGGGCCACGAGCACGGCGGTGTCGTCGCTGGTCTGCTCCTTGGCGGGCAGGAGAGCGGAGGTGAGCGCGGTGCACAGCTGGTCGAGATGCCGGGCGTCGGCGTCCGGGTCGGCGATCGTGGCGCCCGGATCGCGCCCGTCGGACTTGTGGGTGTTGGTGAGCGTTCCGGCCAGTTTGGCCATGCCGGTGTCGATGTCGCGGAACGAGGACTCGACCAGGCCGTCGGTGTAGAGCACGAGCAGGCTTCCTTCAGGCACCTTCAGCTCCACGGTCTCGAAGGGCGGCGTGGCCGCGCCGAGCGGTGGGTTCTGAGGCAGCTGCGGGAAGTGGACGGCGCCGTCGGGCTGGACGAGGGCGGGTGGAGGGTGTCCGGCCCGGACGATGGTGCACACCTGGTCGGTGGGGTCGTAGACCGCGTACAGGCAGGTGGCGTAGAAGTCATCGCCAAGGTCGCTGACCAGGTCGTTGAGGTGGGAGAGCAGTTCATCGGGGGGCAGTTCGAGTCCCACGAGGGTGTGTACCGCGGTGCGCAGGCGCCCCATGGTGGCGGCTTCGGACAGTCCGTGGCCCATGACGTCTCCGATGACGAGCGCGACTCGTTCGGCGGACAGGGGGATGACGTCGTACCAGTCGCCGCCGACCTCCAGGCCCTCGGTGGCCGGCACGTAGTGGGCCGCGGTGGTGACGGCCGGCAGGGAGGGCACAAACAGCGGGAGCAGGCCCCGCTGCAGCTCCTGGGAGCGGGTGTGCTCGGCGTCGTACAGGCGGGCGCGTTCCAGTGCTTGGGCGACCAGCCCGCTGAGCGCGGTCAGCAGGGCTTGGTCCTCCTCACCGAACCGGCGCGGCCGTGAGAAGGAGATGACCAGGCAACCGATGGGACCACCGGAGACGATCAGGGGCACGTACGCCCAGGCATGCTTCCCATCCGTGAATGCGAGGTCGGCGACCTCCGGGTAGCGCTCGCGGAACTCCCGCCTGGAGACGAGGTACTGCGGGGCGCGGTGGTGGACGGCGTCGGTGAACGGGCTGTGATCGGACAGGCTGATCGTGTCGGGGATGTTGCTCAGAAACTCCTGCGAGTACCCGGCGCTCCCCGCGACCCGGAGGCTCTCGCCGTCCACGAGCTGCACCAGGAGGCCGGTGGCGCCGAAGAGGGGCAGGACACGCTCTGCGACGGTAGCCACGACGTCGCTCACAGCGACCGCCTCGGCCAGCGCCGTGTTGAGGCGCCCGATGTGCGTGGTGCGCTGGGCGGCCGCGCGCTGTGCGGCCTTGCGCTGCTCATCCGCCAGGCGCTTCTCGGTCACGTCGGTGAGGTACACCGTCGCACCGTCCGGCGCCGGGACCAGACGTAGGTGGTACCAACGCCGGTGTGTCGGCCACTGGACGTCGAAGCCCGTCGGAGCGCCAGCGGCAGCCACCTGCCGGCAACGGTCCTCCAGACCGGGCACCTCGGCTCCGGGAACGTCCCACAGGACGCGGCCGAACAGTTGCTGCGAAGGGCCGAGGAGGCGCTCGGCGTGGAGGTTGACGAACTCGATCCGCCAGTCGGCGTCCACCGTGAGGAAACCGTCGCTCATATGCAGCAGGGAATGGGCGACCGAGTCCAGCGCCGCGCGCTTCTGCGTCGTGTCCCACACGGTGCCCACGAAGCGAGCCGGCTCGCCGTCCTCCCCGAGGACGACCTCGGCGTGGGCCTCCACCCAGACGACAGTGCCGTCCGGCCGGCACAGCCGGTACTCCGCCGCGTACTCGCTGCGCTGTCGGATGGCCTGCTCGACTGCGGCCACGACGCGCGGCAGGTCGTTCGGGTGGACGAGCCCCACAACGGTGTCGACCCGTCCGTCGAAGGTCTCCGGGTCTATGCCGAGTATGGTCAGCGTCGCCTCGTCGTAGACCACGTCGCCGGTACGGAGGTTCTGGTCCCAGTTGCCGACGCGGACCGCCTCGCGCGCGTGCTGGAGCCGGGGCCCCGCCAGATGTTCCGCGTTCCACCATGCGGGGCCGAGGCTGCCTGTGGAGGGAGCGGGATGTGTCAGACGCTCGCACACCCACCGTGCGAGCACCTCGAGAAAGTCCCGCTGCGCGACCGAGGGCACTGCGCACACGGTCACCACCGAAAGCACTCCGAGCGAGCCGCCCTCTGCGGCGAGCAGCGGGACAGCCACGATCCCGGTGCCGCCGGAAAGGGCGCGGGCCCGCGTCTCGGTCGTGGGCAGCCACACGAGCTCGCCGTCCCGCAGGGCCCGGACCGGTGCGCTCTCGTCCTGCCAGCCGACGGACTCCCACTCCTGGGCGAATTCCCGGGGCAGGCCACCCGTCGCCGCCAGGTGCAACGGCTGGCTGTCCCCGGGTATGCGCAGGTGCACCATGCCACCCAGCCCGCCGAGATCGGCCACCGCGTGATGCAAAGCGAGCTGGAGCGCCTCTGCCTGGGTCTGCCCGTCGCCCATGCTTCTGAGTACGCGCATCCGGGCGGCTTCCGGCGCCTCCGTCGCTGTCGGCGGAGTCTGACCGAGCTGTTCGTTTGTGGCCATATGATCACACTCACCGTCCCGCTGGGCGGGGCGACATTTACACTACTATCCATTCATACGGCCTGAATACGGGTGCTGCTCTCTGTGCACCGGCTCGGCCGGTGAGGCACTCATGGTGCAGGTGCCGTCCCCGAGATGGCATACGTCCGCGCTGGCGGCGCTGCGCGAAGAGGGGCTGATCCGCCACCTCGGCATCAGCAACGTCGACGTCGGCCATCTCGCGCAGGCCCGCACGACCGCCCCCGTGGTCACCGTGCAGAACCAGGGCCCCGGGCGTACCGCAGGAGGGCGGAGCGATGCCCAAGTCACTCTGCAAAGGGGCCTTGCGGCCCTGCAGTAGCGGAGTCGCCCCGGCCGGGTACCGCGGGGCCGGGGCGACGGCGCGGCACAGGCCGACCGGGAACCGGAGGGTGCGATGGCCCCTCCCCGGCGTACCAGTCCCGCGGCGGGCGACTCACCGGTCGATGTAGCTGAAATCGCCCACGGTCCATGCGCTGACGTCCTTGATCGCCACTCGGTACATGCCGCCCGTCTCCGGGATCCCGAGGCTGCCCTGCAGGATCCGGGCGAGATGGAAGTGCAGGTGCGTGGGCGTCTCGCCGTGGCCGGGCCGGTTCTGGCGTGGGCCGCGGGTGAAGACGTCGGAGAACGGGCCGAGCCGGTCCGAGTCCTTCAGGACCTCCGCCACCCGCTCCCTCCACACGGCCTCGGGAGCCAGCCGGCCGGTGATGACGGCGCCGCCGACGACCACGGTCAGTGACATCTGATTGCTTCGCTCGGATTCCACCGCGGCGGAAATGGCGACGAGCAGCTCATCAGGGTTCGACATGAGTCCACATCTTATTCGGATGCCTGTCCCGGAACCCTCCGCGGGCGTGAAACGGCTGCGCCGGCAGCTGGGGCAGATGTCTCAGGGCGCCGGCACCCGGTCCCGGTGGATCGGGCCGGACAGGTGGGACAAGGGCAGGCCCGTTCCCTGGTTGGTGTGGGCGATGATCTCCGCGGTGATGGAAGATCGCTGTCTCCTCGAGGGTGCGGGCGCCGAGGTCGAGGCCGATCGGGGAGCGCAGCCGGGCCGGCTGGTCCTCGGTCGCGCCTGCCTTGCTCAGGAGGCGCAGGCGTTCGTCGTGGGTGCGTCGGGAGCCCGTCGCGCCGATGTAGCCGACGGGGAGGGTGAGGGCCAGGCGGAGCAGGGAGATGTCGAACTTGGCGTCGTGAGTGAGGACGCAGACGGCGGTACGGACGTCCACGTACGTGCGTTCCGGATAGCGGTGGGGCCAGTCGGCCACGATCTCGTCGGCGTGCGGGAAGCGGGCGGCTGTGGCGAAGACGGGGGGGCGTCGCAGACGGTGACGTGGTGGCCGAGGAAGCGGCCGGCCCGGCTGAGCGCGGCCGCGAAGTCGATCGCGCCGAAGATCAGCATGCGGGGGCGGGACGCGTGGACGTGGACCAGCACGGACAGCCGTTCCGGGCAGGTGCCGGCATCCCCGCCGAGCTCCGCCCGGGCCGTGCGTCCCGCCCGCAGCAGCGCCCACGCCTGGGCGCCGATCTCCCGGCGCAGCGCTCCGGTCAGCGGGCCGTGACGGATGCCTCCCGCCGCGTCGACGTACAGCGTCCCGCCCAGCAGTTCCTCCGGGCCCTCGACGACCTGGGCCACGGCAGCGGGCCGGCCCTCCACGATGTCGGCGAGGGCCGTGGCGAGGTGCGGGCGAGTCGCGGGGTCGACGCGCTGGACGAGGATGTCGAGTTCGCCGCCGCAGGTCAGGCCGACGGCGAAGGCGTCGTCGTCGGAGTAGCCGAACCAGGCGCGCTGAGGTCGTGGCACACCTGTCGGCAGAGTTCGTGGACCGCGCCCTCGACGCAGCCGCCGGAGATGCTGCCGACCACGTTGCCGTCCTCGTCCACCGCGACCGACGTGCCGACGGGCAGGGTCGCGCTGCCGCGTACCTCGGCGACGGTGGCCAACGCGAAGGGACGCGCGTCGCGGCACCAACGGTGCAGTGCGTCCGCGATGTTCAGCATGAACCGGTCCTTCGTGCAAAGGGTGTGGGGCGGGCCGCCGCCACGCAGACGGCTCGGTGCCTCAGAGCAACGCCTGTGCAGTGACGGGCAGTTCGCGGACGCGGCGGCCGGTGGCTTGAAGACCGCGCTCCGCAGCGGCAGATGTTGCCGCTCATCCACTCCGGATCTCCTCCGGCGAACCGGTGTGGCCCTCCTGGATGCAGCCGACGCCGGAGAGGAGCGGCCCACCATGCATCCCTTCTCCTACACCCGCGTCTCCGACACCCGCGAGGCCCTCGACGCCGGTCGCCGCGGCGGCCGTTACATCGCAGGCGGCACCACGCTCGTCGACCTGATGCGCGAGACCGTCGAGCGCCCCGAGACGCTGGTCGACGTTGTCACCGCAGACCGGGGCGACCGCACGCCTTGCCGCGGCCGTCCATGTGGGGAGTCCGGCATCGCGAGTAGCGCCTGTGACTGGGAGATTTTTGTCCCCCCTTGCTTTCCCGCCGCTCATGAGTGGGGGCGCCGGGTCGGCCGTCGCCGACAGGGCCAGGGACTCCTCCCTCGGCCTGACCGGACCGATGAGCCGCATGCAAGGATGTCGCCGTGACCGGATCGTCTTCCTCGCCTGTCGCCGAGGGCACGCCGCACAACGACGGCCTGGGTCCCCGTACCGCCGCAGTGCTGGTGTTCGGGTCCTCGGCCGCGGTCCTGGTGGTGGAGATCGTCGCTCTGCGGCTGCTGGCTCCCTACCTCGGCCTCACCCTCGAGACCAGCACCATGGTGATCGGCATCGCCCTCACCGCGATCGCCGTCGGCTCCTGGATGGGTGGGCGCATCGCCGACCAGGTCGATCCACGCCGGCTCCTGGGCCCCTCGCTCGGGGTGTCGGGAGCGGTCGTGGCGCTCACCCCCGCCGTACTGCGCAGCACCGCGGAGTGGGCGCCGGCGTTGCTCTTGCTGATCGCGTCGCTGACCATCCTCGTGCCGGGCGCGCTGCTCTCGGCGGTGACGCCGATCGTGACCAAGTTGCGGCTCACCAGCCTCGCCGAGACCGGAACGGTTGTCGGCCGGCTGTCCGGTGTCGGCACCGTCGGAGCGATCGTCGGCACCGTGCTCACCGGCTTCGTCCTCGTATCGCGGTTGCCGGTCAGCGGCATACTGATCGGCCTCGGCACGCTGCTGGTGGCCGGCTCGGCGCTGGTCGAGTGGCGCAGGCGCGGGTGGAGCGGCACCCCTGCCCTGACACTCGTGGTCGTCGCCGGCGGCCTCGCCACCACGGTCGCGCCCGGTGGCTGCGACACGGAGACCAGGTACCACTGCGCAGGGGTCGTGGCGGACCCCGACCGGGACAGCGGCCGCACCCTCGTCCTGGACGGCCTGCGGCACTCCTACGTCGACATCGACGACCCGACCTTCCTCGAGTTCGAGTACGTGCGCGCCATCGCGTCGGTGGTCGATGCCGCCTTTCCCGAAGGTGAGCCACTAGCTGCTCACCACGTGGGCGGCGGCGGGCTCACCTTTCCCCGTTACCTCGCGGCCACGCGGCCCGGGACACGCAGCCTCGTATCCGAGATCGACAGCGGGGTCGTGCGCATCGACCGCGACCAACTCGGCCTGAGAGCGGGATCCGGTATCGACGTACGCGTCGAGGACGGCAGGCTCGGCCTGCGGCGACTGGGGGCCGGCAGCCGTGACCTCGTCGTCGGCGACGCCTTCGGGGGCGTCAGCGTGCCGTGGCACCTCACCACGGTGGAAGCGATGACGGACGTACGGCGGGTGCTCGACGAGGACGGCCTGTACGTCGCCAACCTCATCGACCACGGCGGCCTGGCCTTCGCACGTGCCGAAGCAGCCACCCTCAGCGAGATCTTCGAGCACGTCGCCCTCGTCGGCGAAGCCACCGATATCGGCCTCGACCCGACCGCCACTCCCCAGGGCGGCAATCTGGTGGTGATCGCCTCCGACCGACCGGTCGACCTGGGCGCGGCCCAGGAAGCGCTGGACGCCCGGCAGACCGGCTGGAAGATCGCCACCGGTGACGACCTCACGTCCTGGATCGGCGACGCCCAACCGCTCACCGACGACTACGCACCCGTCGACCAGCTCCTCCAGCCCTACAGCCCGGGCAACGGCCGGTGACGGGACACACGGCCGACTGACGCAAGGCCGCCGTCGCCACCGCCTCGATCACCGCCGGGCTGCTGATGACGGCGTGCCAGAACGGCACCGGCGACAGCTCGTCGGGCAAGAGCGCAACGGGCGCGGCGGCGGTCGCGGAGAAGGCGTCGGACTCCAAGCCGGGCTCGGAGAAGGCGAAGGGCGTCAGCGTCCAAGGTGCACGCGCCGTGCACGCTGGACCAGCTGGAGGCGGCCACGAAGAAGGGCGCCGTGGGCGCCGACGTGGAGATGAAGAACGGCACCGCGACGCTGGTGACCGAGCGGCGTGCCGCTCAGCAGGAGGCCGGCTCCGGTTCCAGCTCCTGCGAGACCGTCGTCGAGGCATCAACAAGGGCAAGGGAGTCAGCGCAACGGCATCGCGACCACCCTCCGCGACGACCACTGAGCCGCATGACCCCAGCTCGGACGATGGCGGCATGATGGCTGCCATGCGCATCCGCATCGACGCCGTCGACCTGCCCGGCAAGCTCCCCGCGTACGGCGACCTCCACGTCGCCGTACAACGCCGCGACCGCCCGGCCGAACTCCTGGAGCCACAAGCCGGCGACGCACCGTCCGCGACATGGACGCTGGAGTGCACCACCAGCACCTCGCCGACCGGCATCGAGATCAAAGGCCCCTACGTGCAGGACCGTCTGGGCCGGCGGTTCATCTACCTGTCGTGGGGCACGGTCGACGAGTCGGGCCTCTTCACGATGTTCCGCCGCGCCAAGCTGATGCTCGACGTCATCCCCGCCGACGTACTCACCACCGCCGCACGCGACGGGCTGCTGGTCGGACGCCTCGGCCTGACCGATGCGCAAGGCGGACCTCTGTGCGCACGCGTCGAGCCCCCTGACATCACCTGGACCGCCGCACGCGCCGGTTAGGAGCGGTCACCCTCTGCGCTGTGAGGGCACCGATGCACCGCCCGCGCAGGACCGGGCCACAGTGACCAATACCGTCACCGTTGAGCCACCGATGCCAATGCCGACGCCAACGACGCGTACACACGAGCCCACGACGCCTGCACCCGAGCCCACGACGCCAGCGCCCGTGTCCCCTCGGCCGACGGCGCCGTCAACGGCCGCCGACGCGTCGGCCCTGCCCCGCGAGTGCGCCGAGTCGCCGGCGCCGTCAACATGGACGTCGAAACGGGGCTGACCTGCGTCTCCCTCACGCACGCCGCCCTGTACATGGACTGCGTGTCCGGGGCCGCATGGACTTTCCCGCCTGCCACAGACCCGGACATCCAAGCCATGGTCGTCGTCGAGTGACGACCGCCGAATGGCCCGCCCCGAAGTGCCTCGTAGGCCCGGGCTGCTTAGCGTCGTCGTACGTACCCCGCGCAGACCGCGCCGCGTCGCGCCGAGGCGATTGAGAGGCACGTTCATGGCAGTCGTGATGACCTTCGTCTGGCCCGAGATCACGCCCGAGTTGTACGACGCGGTGCGCCAGAGGGTGCGCTGGGAAGAGGAGTCCCCGGACGGGTGCGCGCTGCACGCGGCGTGGTTCACCGCCGACGGCCTGAACGTGCTCGACATCTGGGAATCGGAGGAGCACTTCGCCCGGTTCATCGCCGGCAGGATCGAACCTGTGCTCAAGGGCGAGCTTGGGGTGAAGAGCGACCCCCAGCCGGAGTTCTTCCCTCTCCACAGGCGCTTCGTCGCTCCGGGCGTCAGCGGCGCTGCCTGACGCCCGCGTCAGCGAACGGTGATGACGGACGGTGGGCGGGGGCGGGACAGGACCGGGGTGGACCGGTCGGAGGGATTCGGCGAACGGCTGCTGGGGGTGCTGCTGGACCGGGCCCACGAGATGCCGGCGGAGTTGATCGCCCCGCTGATCGCGGAAGAGGTGGCCAGGGTCGGTGGGCGGGAGGTCTCCATCCTCCTGCAGGACTACGAACAGGTACTGCTGGTGCCACTGCCGGGCCGGAGGCTGAAGGTCGGTGGCCCCGAGCCGGTCGAGGAGTCCCCCGCCGGCGAGGCGTTCCTCAGCCGCACAGCGGTAGAGGTGCCGCAGGGTGACAGTGTGCGGATGTACCTGCCGCTGCTGGACGGCAGCGACCAGATCGGGGTGATGGCCGTCACCCTGGACAGGGTCGATGACGACGACCGGCGGTTGCTCCGCAGACTCGCCGGTCTGGTCGCGGACATGATCGTCACCAAGGACGCCTACACCGACCAGTTCTTCCAGGCCCGCCGCAGCGCCCCGATGAGCGTGGCCGCGGAGATCCAGTGGTCGTTGCTGCCCCCGCTGTCGATGACTGTTCCGCAGGTCGAGGTGGCCGGAATCCTGGAGCCCGCCTACGACGTGGCAGGCGACAGCTTCGACTACGCCCTCAACGGCGACACCCTTCACGTGGCCATGCTCGACGCGATGGGCCACGGGCTGGATGCGGCGACCATGGCGACGGTGGCCGTCGGTGCCTATCGCCACACGCGACGGGCCCAGACCGATCTGTCGCAGGTGTACGCGTTCATGGACAGGGCCATCAACGAGCAGTTCGGCCACGACCACTTCGTCACCGCGCAGATGATGGTGCTGAACATCGCCACAGGCCGGCTGCAGTGGGTCAACGCCGGCCACCCGGCTCCGCTCCTGATCCGCGACCGCGCCGTGGTGGACCGGCTGGAGAGCCCGACCACGTTGCCGGTCGGCTTCGGCGGTGAGGAGCCGGTGGTCAGCGAGCGGATGCTGCGGCCCGGGGACCGGTTGCTGTGCTTCACTGACGGCCTGATCGAGGAGCGCCAGCCCGGCGGGGAACAGTTCGGTGAGGAGCAGCTCATCGAGTGGACCGACCGGATCCTCCGCGACCGCACCGATGCACGGGCGGTGGTGCGAGCGCTCTCCCACGCCCTGAAACACGAGCGTGGCGGCACCACCAGCGACGACGCGACCATCTTCCTCGTCGAGTGGCGAGGCGGCGATGCCGATCATCTGGCCGTCCTCGACTGACTTCGGCAGCGCCTCGATCCGGGCGGAAGTCCAGTAGTGCTCGGCGAGTTCGGCGTTGAGGGAGTGGAGATGGTTGCGGGCGGCGGACATGACCGGCCCGGGGCCGCCGGCGTGGGGCAAGGGCTGGACGCCGAGTAGCCGGTGGCCATCAGGACGGCTCCGTTGCCGGCAGCACCGCGCGGACCAGCTCCACGCTGGAACAGGACTTGCCCGCCGCCGACCGGGACCGCTACACCGCCACCACCGCCGCCGCCCGTCGGCCCGAGGTGCGAACGGCGGCTTCCAACAGCCGGCGCTGGAGCCGGGATCTGGCCGCCGAGGCGGCCGATCGCTGGAGCATCCGCCTGCCGCACGAACTCCACGAACAGATCAGCGATCTGCTGGACGGCACTCGCTGACCGTCCCGCCCCCTTCTCCGCCGCCGGGTCCTCCGGCGGATCACCCGTTTGCCGATGTGACCTTCATCGCGATCGCGGGGTCCCGGCGCGTTCGTCGTGGTCCCGTCGGCTGGTGGCGACGGCCGCGGCGCAGGGATCATCACGGGAGGTCATGGCGCTGCGGCCGGAAGCACCGGCAGGAACAGTGCGTCCGCGCGGGACCAATATCTGTTTTTGTGAGATGAGAAATTGGCGCGGCACACGGCGAGTATTCCTCGACCGCCCGCCGGGGCGGAATTATCGATCCGCACGGCGCCGGCCGCGCCATGCTACTGTCGATCTCAGTTGCAGGTGTGGTTGCCAAAAGGTTCATTTTCCTACGGGGTAATCAGCACGGCGACGCGGAATCCGCACAGGGCGAATTCCGAACATCGTCTCCGAAGGAGAATTGACATGGCTACTGGCACCGTGAAGTGGTTCAACGCGGAAAAGGGCTTCGGCTTCATCGAGCAGGACGGCGGCGGCGCCGACGTCTTCGCCCACTACTCCAACATCGCTGCCCAGGGCTTCCGTGAGCTGCTGGAAGGCCAGAAGGTGTCCTTCGACATCGCGCAGGGCCAGAAGGGCCCGACGGCCGAGAACATCGTTCCCGCCTGACATCGCGGCACCAACGCATATTTCGCAGCTGGGGCCCGCACCTTGGGGTGCGGGCCCCAGCTCGCTGCTTTTCAGGGCGCGTGACAATAAGGCCGCGCCCAACATCTCAGGCTCGTTCTCGCGATTCTCTGCGCCGTTCATTTTGCTGCGGAAATTCCTTGCTACGTGCCTACCAGCTCACATCGAGGAAGGTTCCGCTTGAACCGCGCACGCACCGCCCGCCCGACCCGCACCTACGACCGCTCCCGCGGGTCTGTCGCCAAGGGCTCGGGGGCTCCGCGACGCTCCAAGGGCTACGAGCGCCGACCGGCCGCTCCCCAGGGGGAGTTCGCGCTGCCGGTGACGACCACGCCCGCGCTGCCCGCCGTCGAGGCGTTCGCCGACCTCGCCCTGCCTGCGCCGCTGCTGGCCGCGCTCGGCCACGAGGGCGTGACCGTGCCGTTCCCCATCCAGGGGGCGACCCTGCCGAACTCCCTCGCCGGGCGTGACGTGCTCGGCCGCGGCCGTACCGGGTCGGGCAAGACCCTCGCCTTCGGCCTCGCACTGCTGGCCCGTACGGCAGGCCGGCGCGCGGCGGCACGGCAGCCGCTCGCCCTGATCCTGGTCCCCACCCGCGAGCTCGCCCAGCAGGTGACCGACGCGCTCACCCCGTACGCCCGCTCCGTGCGGCTGAAGCTGGCCACCGTGGTCGGCGGCATGTCGATCGGCCGGCAGGCGAGTGCGCTGCGGTCCGGTGCCGAGGTCGTCGTCGCGACGCCGGGGCGGCTCAAGGACCTCATCGACCGTGGTGACTGCCGACTGGACGACGTCGCCATCACCGTCCTCGACGAGGCCGACCAGATGGCCGACATGGGCTTCATGCCCCAGGTCACCGCCCTGCTCGACCAGGTGCGCCCCGAGGGGCAGCGGATGCTCTTCTCGGCCACCCTGGACCGCAACGTCGACCTGCTCGTCCGCCGCTACCTGACGGACCCGGTGGTCCACTCCGTCGACCCGTCGGCGGGTGCGGTCACCACGATGGAGCACCACGTGCTGCACGTGCACGAAGCGGACAAGCACCGCACGACGACCGAGATCGCGGCGCGGGACGGCCGGGTGATCATGTTCCTGGACACCAAGCGCGCCGTGGACCGGCTGACCGAGCACCTGCTGAACAACGGCGTCCGCGCCGCGGCTCTGCACGGCGGCAAGTCCCAGCCCCAGCGCACGCGCACCCTCGCCCAGTTCAAGACCGGCCATGTGACGGTGCTGGTGGCGACCAACGTCGCGGCCCGCGGCATCCACGTCGACAACCTCGACCTCGTCGTCAACGTCGATCCGCCCACCGACCACAAGGACTACCTGCACCGCGGCGGCCGTACCGCCCGCGCCGGCGAGTCCGGCAGCGTCGTCACCCTCGTGACACCCGGCCAGCGCCGCGGCATGAACCGGCTGATGGCTTCGGCCGCCATCACCCCCCAGGTCACCCCGGTGCGTTCGGGAGAGGCGGAACTGAGCCGCATCACAGGCGCCCAGACCCCGTCCGGTGTGCCTGTCGTCATCACCGCACCGGCCCCGGCGCATCCCCGCCGCGCCGGGTCTTCCGGGGCCCCCTCGTCCCGGGGCCGCCGCAGCCGCCCCGTCCAGGGGCGCCCCACCGGACAGGCGGGACGGCGCAGGGCGCAGCGGCCCGCCTACGACCCGGCGGCCTAGGCCTGTTGCGTCGATCCTCAGCTCACCCATCTCCGCGGAGGCAGCTTTGACACCGGTCCAGACGCAGTGCCAGCAGGCGGCTCCTTCCCTCGTGTCCATGGTGGACGCCATGGACACGTCCGGCCCCCGGGTCCGGGACGACATGACCGTCGAGGTGGCCCTGTCCGTCATGGCCAGTGCCCGTGTCGAGTACCTCCTCCTGTGTGACGGGGACGACCAGTGCACGGGCTCGGTCACCCGGGCCGAACTCGCCGTTCACCGCGGCAGTTCCACGTACACGGACCGGACCCGGCTGCGGGACGTCCTCGACGGACCGTTCGCCTCACCCGTCCCCCGGACCGCCGCCGTCGGCGAGCACGGCCGGGCCCCGGGCGTCCTCGCCCTCTCCTGCTGATCCGCCTCGCCCGGTCAGCCGTTCTCCTTCTCCCTGTGGGGGCATCATGCGCTGTGTCATCGCCCGGTACCCGTTCGACCTGACCAAGAGCGGGGTGCTGGCCTCGATGAAGGGCGTCACGCCCGAGATCGTCACGGGTGAGTCCGTGACCATCGGCCGCCGTCGCTACCCCGTCAAGCAGGTGGGCCAGGTCGTCACCCGACAGGACCGCCGCGACTTCACCGGCAGCGAAGTCATCCGGGCCATGACCCGCCTCGGCTTCACCTGCCACGCCCACCCCGAGGCCGCGCCCGTGCGCGTCCCCACTCCGCTCCAGACCGCGTCGGAACTGCTCGGCGCCGCGCCCCTGGACGCATGAGGAAGGGCGGACAACCGCCCACCCGATCCCGATGAGGGCCCTGCCGACGCGCGTCGGCAGGGCCCTCGTCGTCGTCTCGCCGTCTTGCCCAGAGAATAAAATCTACTCTTGCCAGAGTAGACATTGAGCTCCGTCCCAGTTAGCCTTTTTCTCGTTGACACAGATCAGTGAGCAGAGGAGGACGGAGGAGCAGACGCCATCAGGATCGCCCGGCCCGAGCAGCGCTCGGCCCGGGTACCGCAAGACCCCGGATTGGAAGGTGGTCCCCGGTCACGCAGCCGCGATCCCCGCATCCCCCCGTCTGCAGGACCGGGAGCGGAAACAGAAGGTCGGCAGAGCATTAGGGCCGACAGATGGTGTTCAATTTCCTTCGGGGCCCTGGTGCCGTACGGCGCCAGGGCCCCTCGACGCGTTGCACTACGAGGTGACATGACAGCAGATACCCCGCTCAGCGATCGTCTGGACGACGACGACTACCCCGCGTACACGATGGGGCGGGCCGCCGAGATGCTCGGCACCACCCCGGCCTTCCTTCGAGCCATCGGTGAGGCTCGTCTGATCACTCCGCTGCGCTCGGAGGGCGGACACCGCCGGTACTCCCGCTACCAGCTGCGCATCGCGGCGCGCGCCCGCGAACTCGTCGACAGGGGCACGCCGATCGAGGCCGCGTGCCGCATCGTCATCCTCGAGGACCAGCTCGAGGAAGCTCAGCGCATCAACGCCGAGTACCGCCGCCGTGCCGGGCACGAGGCGCCCGAGGGTTCCGTCGCCGATTCCGGCTGATCACCTGGGCGCGGTGAGGCCCCCGGTGCAGGGAGCGCCCTGTTCCGGACGCGCGGGTCGGATGCCGTTTCCACACTGAGTTGGTGGCCGCACGCGACAGCATGATCGTCCCGGACTGCCGGGTGACGGGGCTCATCAGCGTGTAGCTCCAGGCAGTGCACGGCGTTCTCGTCGCGGATCGTCTCGGTGTAGACGGTGCCGTCGCAGGTCATCCACGTTTTGTCATGGGCTCCGCCGACGGGCGGGGTCATGGGATGGCGGACGTCGCCTTCCACGTGAGCCTGCGGGCGAGGCCCCGTTCGTCCGTACGGGGGTGCACCAGGATCTCGGTGATCGCGAAGACGTGTCCGGATGCGGTGAGCTGTTCGACGCTCTGCGGAAGGGTCCCCTCGAAGCCCCTCCACCACGTCCCGTCGCGCGGTACGGGGAATCCGTAGGCGCACCCGGCGAAGGCCGTGTCCTCCCCGATCAGCAGCGCGAATCCGGACCGCCGGACGGCGCCGGTGAGCCGCCGCAGGAATGCCTCCCGGGCCCGGTACTCCTCGCCTTCCTGCGCGCGTGAGGACTCCACGTACAGGTCGGCCAGGTCCTCCCGCAGGGTCTCGGCCTGCCAGCGGTTCAGCCGGCGCAGACGTACGGCGTGGGCGGGAGTCGGTGTGCTTGCCTCCCCCTGGGCATCGACGTGGGTGGTGCGGTCGTGACGGTGGGCGTTCAGCCGTTGCAGGGCCATGGCTCCTCGGTTCGGAATGCCCGTCGGAGCGTGCCGCGTGGGCGGACCGGGCCCGGCCCTCGCGGGAATGCCCGTCGGAGCGTGCCGCGTGGGCGGACCGGGCCCGGCCCTCGCGGCGTGCCACCGATACGGGGTGATCGTGGGGCGGAGGAACGGCCGGTCCACAGGCCTGAGTTGGCGAGCGCCGTGCTGGACCGGCCGTCCGGGGACGCGCCGAGAACCGGACGGATCCGCGCCCGGTGGGCATCCGGGGTACAGGACGCGGGGGAACCCCGGCCTGTCAGGTGCGGTGCTGCGGCCGGGGTCCCGGGCTGCGGGCCGTGCTGTCCGTCCGGTCGGTTCGGCCCGTTCGGTGACGAGCTTGGAGAGCCGGCCGGAACGGTGGGGCTCAGACCTGCTTACGGGGGCGGCGCCAGGAGAACCGCCCGCGTCCGCCGGGCCCTCCATGGTCGTGGCGGCGGCCGGTGCCGCTCGTCCCCGCCCGGCCTCTGGCCTTGTGCCGAGCCGGTCCCGCCACAGGCAGCCCGGAGTGGCCGTAGTGGAAGGCGGCGATGCGGTCGTTGTGCTGTGAGTTCAGCTGGTGGATGAGGAACACACCGAGAACGATCATCCCCAGGATCACAGCCACGGACACGAATGTCTCCACTGGTCTCACCTTCCCATCGGCTGATGCGGCACCGACGCGGTCACGGCCGGGGCCCACGGACGTGCGGCCGCATCGCGGGCCTCATGTCCTCCTGCGGAGTCCCAGACCGCCTCGACGGCCCGGTCGGCCTCGTTCGCCGCCCGCGAGCGCGCCTCCTGCGCCATCAACCGGCTCCCGGTCGATGTGCCGAGTGGGTCGCTCGCGGCGGCCATCAGCCGGGCGGCCGACTCGGGAGTCGTCTGCGGCGGGATCACCAGGAGGTTCCAGCGGCCCACGTAGTACGAGAGCAGCAGCAGTTCGTGCGCGTCCTGCTCGGGCAGGAACCAGCCCACCTTCACCACGTGCCCGGCGACGGGCACCTTGCGGGGAACGACCGGCCAGTGGGTGGGATTCACCGTGACCCGGGTGATCCGCCCCCACAGCGGATCCAGTACGGCGGTCAGGGAGGGGAGTTCCGCCGCGAGATCGCGGGAACGGGGCCACCAGGCGCCGTCCAGCAGAGCCGGTACCGGACCGACGGGAGCGAGCGACAGACGCAGAGAGGACGAGGAGAGCCGGTCATCGGCTTCGGCTGTCAGCGGGTGGGAAAAGGTCGCAGTCATGGCGCGAACCCTGCTCCGGACCGATCGCGACCGGCCCGGCATATTCGATCGCCGAAAACGACACGAGCCTGGAAGCCGGTGCGCGAAATATCCTCGGTGGTTCCAGCGTACTCCTCGAACAGGCCCAACGGACCGTACGGACAGGGGGGAACGGCCCCATTCGCCCCTGCCCGGAGCCGTGTCCCTGCGGCAACAACGGGAAGGGGAAAGGGATGACCGGCATGCCCCGCGAACGTCGTCTGGCCGAGATCTTCGTGGAAGTGGCGGACTTCCTCGTCGAGGACTTCGACGTCATCGACCTGCTGCACCGGCTGTCCGAGCGCTGCGTCGAGCTGCTCGACGTGTCGGCGGCCGGGATCCTGCTCGCGGACGCGCACGGCCAACTGCGGATCATCGCCGCCTCGGACGAGCGCACCCGCCTGCTGGAACTCTTCGCGCTCCAGCACCACCAGGGGCCATGCGTGGAGTGCTACCGCACCGGCGCCGCCCGGACGAACATCGAGCTGACGCGGCCGGAGCCCGCCGACGGCCGGCCGCACTTCGCCGCACGGGCCCGCGAGACGGGATACGTGAGCACGCACGCCCTCCCGCTCCGTTTGCGCAGCCGCGTCATCGGCGCGCTCAACCTGTTCCAGACCGCACCGCACCGCCTCGGCGACGACGACATCGCGCTCGCCCAGGCACTCGCCGACGTGGCCACCATCGCGATCCTCCAGCAGCGCACGCTGGAACAGTCGCAGGTCGTCAACAGCCAGCTGGAGACCGCGCTGACCAGCCGCGTCCTGGTCGAGCAGGCCAAGGGCGTGCTGGCGGAGCGCTGGAGCACGTCCGTCGACGACGCCTTCGCCGCGTTCCGGTCGTACGCGCGCGCCCGTCACCTGCGCCTGTCGGATCTGGCCACGCGGATCGTCTCGGGTGACTTCGACACCTCCGACATCCCGGTACCGGCGCCGGTCAGCCCCGAGGACCGCCGCCGCTGACCGGCGATGCTTCCCGGCCGTTCACCGGGGGCGCTCGGGAGTTCCGTGGCGCCCGGACTCGCGCTCGGTGCCGGTGTCGATGAGGATCTGTTCGGCCTGCGTCACGCTGTCGGCGCGGACGGCCTCGGCCATGGCGGCGCGCGCGGCGTCGGGCGTCGCGTGCGGCGGGACAACGAGGAGGGAGAAGAGATCCTGCCCGCCCCGGGTGACGAGGACGGTGTCGTCGCCGATCGGGGAGGAGTCGATGTGGACGACACGGTCGTCGATGGTCATCCGCGTCGGCAGCTCTTCCCAGGCGCCGGCGTCCAGGCCGACACGGGTGATGGGCCCGAGGTACTCCGTCAGCGCGGTGATCAGGCCGGGGAGCTCGGCGGCGATGTCGCGGGAGCGCGGCCACCACGCCCCGTCGAGCACGCCCTGCCGGTCGTGGGTCGTCTCCAGCCGTACGACAGCCGTTCCGGGCCGCACGGCCTGGTGGACGGCGTCCGGCAGGAGCCTGGTCACACGCGGGGAGTCGGAGTCGGACATCGCTCTCGCCTGCTTGCTGGGAATCCGGCCGGGGAATGAGGAAGCCGAGTGGCTTCCTCGTTTCACGGTACTCTCCGGAAGTGAGAGATCCGGCCCATCTCACACCGGGACATCGAACTCTGAGGTCGCCATGCAGTTCACGGAACCACCCTCGGACGGACACGCCGAGGTCCGCATCGTCGCCGCCTCGCCCGAGGTCGCCCGCCGGGTCGCGGAGGTTCTCCGCCATTGCTTCGCCGCCACCGAGCAGCGCAGCTATCCTGCGGGCCCCGACGGAGGAACCCGCCTCGACCTCACCGTGGACACCACCCGCGCGGCAGAACCCGCACGGTCCTGGCTGGAGACCAGCCAGTCCATGGAGGACGGCCACCGGCGGCAGTGAGACGGTGCCCGGTGAGTGCTCGACGGAAGTGTGACGATGCCCGGTGTCGCGGTCACACCTGATCGCTCGCCGCGGCCGCCATCAGCGGTTCCGCGGCCTCCTCGGTCGTATCCGGCGGCACGACCAGCAGGTCCCAGCGCCCCCGGCCGGGGGCGAGCAGGACGACGGTGTGCGGGGCGGACGCCGCGAGAGCCCTGTGCAGTTGTACGACCTGGTTGAAGACGAGCATCCGGCCGGGTGCCGCGGACCACATCGCCCCGTTGACGGTGACGCTGGTGATGTGGCCCCACGCCCGCGGCAACCCGGCCAGCAGCGTCGGGAGTTCCGCCGGCAGGTCGTACGAGCGGGGCCACCACGCTCCGTCGATGGGCCGGGGCATGCCGCTGCGGGGTGCGAGACGCATCCGGAGCACCGGGGCGGAGGGAAGCGGGGGCTGTAGCGCGGTGCTCATGAGGGCTCCTGCCGACGGTCGTGAGGGTCGGGTGGTCGGTGTCAGACGCGACGGGCCGCGACCCGCTCAGCGGTCGGCCAGCGCACGTCGTACACCCAGCCGAGGCGTTCGAGGAGGCGGATGACGGCGGCGGAGGGGTCCACCTGACCTCGGTCGACGCCGTGGCGGGCGCTGGTGGGGTCGGCGTGGTGGAGGTTGTGCCAGCTCTCGCCGAACGAGAGCAGGGCCAGCGGCCACAGGTTGGTGGCCCGGTCGTGGCGCCGGGTGCGGAACGGGCGCTCACCGATCAGGTGGCAGAGGGAGTTCACGCTCCAGGTGACGTGGTGGAGCAGCGCGATGCGCACGAGTCCCGCCCACAGCAGGGCGGTCACGCCGTACAGCCACGTGCCGCCGATGGCCCAGCCCACCGCGAACGGCAGGGCGAGCGTGAGGACGCACAGCACCGGGAAGGCGCGGGCGACGGCCCGGATGTCGCGGTCGGCCAGCAGATCGGGGGCATAGCGCTCCGGCGGCGTACGGTCGTTGCGGAACAGCCAGCCGACGTGCGCGTGCAGCAACCCGCGCAGCTGGCCGCGCAGATGCGTGCCGTAGCGGTACGGGGAGTGCGGGTCGCCCGGCCGGTCGGTGAAGGCGTGGTGGCGGCGGTGGGTGGCTACCCAGCCGATGACGTCGCCCTGGAAACTCATCGACCCGGCCACCGCGAGCGCGATGCGCACGGGGCGGGCGGCCCGGTAGCCGCCGTGGGTGAGGCCGCGGTGGAAGCCGACGGTGACACCGAGACCGGTGATCGTGTACATGACGATGGCGAGCACGATGTCGGTGGGATGGATGAGACTCCCCCACAGCAGCCAGCCGGCGAGCGCGATCGCCACGAACGGCAGGACGACGATCACGCCCGTCACCGCGACGTACAGCCGCTCACCGCCGTCGCGGGCGGGCGCCGGGCCGTCCGGCGGGAAGGGGGACGTCCCGTCGTAGCCCTGGGGCGACGGGGGCGGCGGGGCGGGGCCCGACGGTGCGACCGTCGTGGACGTGTCCGGAATGCGAGGCGGTGGCATACGTGGCTCCTCGGCCTGGATGCGGATGGCGCGGCCGGGGTCACGGGCTGCCCATGCGAGGACGGGTGGGTGGTGCGCGATGTCCGGAGCCGGTCAGATATTCCGGCATACGGAAAGTCCTCGTCCTCCCACCGTACTCCGGCCGGGCCGGAGTACGGTGAAATGGCGGGACCAAACAGGGAGCACGGCATGATCCGTTCAGCCGACATCCGCGAATGGCGCGACCGTGACGTGGTCGATCCGAAGCAGCGCAGGATCGGCATGCTCGAAGCGGTCTATGTGGACACGGCCACCGACGAACCGGCCATGGCCACCGTCCGGACCGGGCTGCCCACGCGCCGGCGCCTGATCTTCGTCCCCCTCGACGACGCCGTTCTCGGACCGGGCTACGTCAAGGTCTCCTACACCAGGGGACAGGTGCGCAAAGCCCCGTCGATCGGGACCGACGACGTCCTGCCGGCCGAGCAGGAGGAGGAGGTCTTCCAGCACTACGGCATGACGTACCGGCCGGGAGCAGGGGGCGAGCGCCGGCTCGCCCGCCGGTGACCGTAGGCACGTGGCGCAGGAGAGGTGGTCCGCGGTGATGGCACTCTTCCTTCTGGTCGTCCTCGTGGCCGTCGTCCTGGGAATCATCGGTGTGGCAGCGGAGGGCCTCGGTTATCTCCTGGCCATCGGCATCGTGCTCCTCGGCTTCGACGTGATCTTCTTCGCGGTACGGCTGTCCCGACATGCGGGGCGGCGGCCCGTGCGCTGACGGTGGGTCTCCCCGGCCGGGGGTGTCCTCGTTCCGGTCAGGATTCGAGAAGCGCATGTCTCGTGCCGCGCCTAGCGTCAGCATCATGACTTCCATCGAATCCGTCACCCTCGAGGTGGACGACCCCGCCGCCGCCCGCCGCTTCTACACCAGCGCGTTCGGACTGGGCGGTCAGGTGCGCGTGCAGCCCTCAAAGACGCCGACAACCGGCTTTCGGGGGTTCACGCTGTCGCTCGTGGTGTCCCAGCCGGCAGATGTCGACGCCCTCGTCGGCGCCGCCGTGGAAGCCGGTGCCGCGACGCTGAAGCCCGCCGCCAAGTCGCTGTGGGGCTACGGGGGTGTCGTGCGGGCGCCGGACGGGACGATCTGGCAGATCGCGTCGTCGTCGAAGAAGGACACCGGGCCGGCCACCCGGCGGATCGACGAGATCGTGCTCCTGCTGGGCGTCGCGGACATGGCCGGGAGCAAGCGGTTCTACGTCGAGCACGACCTCCCCGTGGCGAAGAGCTTCGGCAGCAAGTACGTCGAGTTCGACACCGGGTCGGGCTCCGTCAAGCCGGCGCTGTACAAGCGCCGGGGCCTGGCCAAGCTCGTCGGTGTATCTCCCGACGGCACCGGATCGCACCGGCTCACGATCAACGGTGACGCCGGGCCCTTCACCGACCCGGACGGGTTCGCGTGGGCGACCGCGTCGCAGACCGCGTCGTTGTGAGCGGGCGCGATCTTACGGAGTCGTGACGTGCGGGCGCCATCCCGTGGCGCGGCGAGGTCGCGGGCCTAGCGTGACCGTATGCGCGTACTGGTCACCGGCGGTGCCGGGTTCATCGGGTCCCATGTGGTCGCCGCCCTGCGCGAGCGCGGGCACGAGGCGGTCGTGTTCGACGTCCGGGAGGACGCCGGCGCCGACGTGCGGGACCCGGCGGCCGTCGGACGTGCCCTGGCCGGTGTGGACGCCGTGTGTCACCAGGCCGCGCGGGTCGGGCTCGGCGACGGGGTCGCCGACGCGGCGGAGTACGTCTCCCACAACGACCTCGGGGCCGCCGTGCTGCTCACCGCCATGGCGGAGGCGGGGGTACCGCGTCTCGTGCTGGCCGGGTCGATGGTGATCTACGGGGAGGGGCGGTACGAGTGCCCCCGGCACGGGGTCGTACGGCCCGGGCCGCGTGCCGTCACCGACCTCGACGCCGGCCGGTTCGAGCCGCCGTGCCCGGTGTGCGGGGCCGACCTCGTCCCCGGGCTGGTCGGCGAGGACGCCCCGGCCGATCCACGGAACGTGTACGCGACGACCAAGCTGGCCCAGGAGCACCTGGCCGCCGCCTGGGCCCGCTGCACGGGCGGTTCGGCGGTGTCGCTGCGCTACCACAACGTGTACGGGCCCGGCATGCCCCGCGACACCCCGTACGCCGGTGTCGCCTCCTTCTTCCGCTCGGCGCTCGCCCGGGGCGAGGCACCGCGCGTGTTCGAGGACGGGCGGCAGCGCAGGGACTTCGTGCACGTCCGGGACGTGGCTCAGGCCAATGCCGTGGCGCTGGAGGCGGAGGCCGCCCCGGGTGTGCTCACGGCGTACAACACCGGCAGCGGCGACCCGCACACCGTCGGCGAGATGGCCCGGGCGCTGGCCGCCGCGTACGGCGGGCCCGACCCCGTCGTCACCGGCGAGTACCGGCTCGGGGACGTACGGCACATCACCGCCGACTCCGCGCGGCTGCGCAGTGAGTCGGGGTGGAAGCCGGAGGTCGGGTTCGAGGAAGGCATGGCGGAGTTCGCGCGGGCCGGGATGCGGGACGCGTAGGAGCTCTCGCCCTCCCCTGGGTCCGGCTCGCGAAAGACCGGTGGTGCTGCCCGCGTTACGAAGCGGCGGCGGGCAGCACCACCTCGAAACGGCAGCCGCCGGGGATGTTCCGTACGGTGGCCCGGCCCTGGTGCGCCTCCACGATGCCCCGGACGATGGCGAGGCCGAGGCCCGCTCCGGCGGGGGGCGTCCGGGCGTGCGTGCCGCGCCAGCCGGTGTCGAAGACGCGCGGCAGGTCCTCCTCGGGGATGCCGCCGCAGCCGTCCGTCACCGACAGCACCACGCCCTCGGTGGAGCGCTCCGCGGTCACGGCGACCGTGCCGTCGGCCGGGGTCCGGCGGATGGCGTTGACCAGCAGGTTGCCCAGCACCCGGCTCATCTCCTTGCCGTCCACCTCCACCGGCACCGGCTCGATACGGCCGCCCACCAGCCGCACCCCGTGTTCCCGGGCGAGCGGGTCGGCTCCCGCCAGCGCGTCGCCGACCAGGTCGTACAGGGAGATCCGGGTGGGGGCCAGGGGCAGCGTGCCGGCGTGGATGCGGGAGAGTTCGAAGAGGTCGCCGACCATGTCGTTGAGGCGTTCGACCTCGGTGCGGATCTGTCTGAGGTAGCGGTCGGGATCGGCTGCGACGCCGTCCTCCAGGGCCTCCGACATGGCGCGCAGGCCGGCCAGCGGGGTGCGCAGGTCGTGCGAGATCCAGGCGACGAGTTCGCGCCGGGAGGTCTCCAGCGCGCGTTCCCGCTCGCGGGATTCGGCGAGTCTGGCGCTGGTGGCAGCCAGTTCGCGGCTCAGGTGGTGCAGTTCGGCGGTCGTCGGGCCGTCGGGGGCGGCGAAGTCCCCGCCGTCGCCGAAGGAGCGTGCGGCCACGGCGAGTTCACGGCTGCGGGCGACGACCCAGCGGCCCAGCAGCAGCGCGGTCACCAGGGAGACGACGGCCGCCATGGCGACGACGGTCGTGACGACGGTCAGGTCGTGCGGCGACAGGAACATCGCCCAGGCGACGGCGAGCGTGCCCGCGAGCATCGCGACGACGCCGACCGCCGCGACGACGGCGAGCGAGGCGGTGAGCGAGCGGCGCCGGATCAGGCGCAGCGCACCGGCCCCGGCCAGGCCGGTGGCCGCGGCACCGGCGAAGGCGTACAGGGCGATGAGGAGGGTGTCGTTCACGATCGGGCCTCCTCTCCCGTGGGGTCGAAGCGGTAGCCCACGCCCCACACGGTCTGGATCAGGCGAGGGCGGGCCGGGTCGTCCTCGACCTTGCCCCGCAGGCGGCGGACGTGGACGGTGACGGTCGACAGGTCGCCGAAGTCCCACCCCCACACCTCGCGCATCAGGTCCTCGCGGCCGAAGGCCCGCCCAGGGTGGCGCAGGAAGAAGGAGAGCAGGTCGAACTCGCGGAGGGTGAGGGCGAGTTCGGTGCCGTTCTTGGTGGCCCGGCGGGCTTCCGGATCGACGGTCAGACCGGCCGCTCCGAGCTGGTGCCCGGGGGCGGCGGGCCGGCTGCGGCGCAGCACCGACTCCACGCGCAGCACCAGTTCGCGGGGGCTGAAGGGCTTGGTGACGTAGTCGTCGGCGCCGACCTCCAGGCCCAGGATGCGGTCGTCCTCGTCACCGCGGGCGGTGAGCATGATGACCGGGACCGGCCCCTGTCCCCGCATCCGCCGGCACACCTCCAGGCCGTCCATCCCGGGCAGCATCAGGTCGAGGACGACCAGGTCCGGCCAGTGCGCGGCGGCACGGGTGAGGGCGGTCGGACCGTCGTCGGCGCGGTCGACGACGTAACCGGCGCGGTCCAGGTACCCGGCGACGACCTCGGCGACCGTCGGATCGTCGTCGACGACCAGGATCCGCGGGGACCCGTCGGGGGTCTCCTCGTACTGATGGGGCTGCTGCATGGCTCCAGCCTCGCACCGGGCCGCCGGCGATGCCCCGTCCGGGCGCCTCCGTTGCCGCCGACGTCCGCGTTTCGTAAGGAGCCGAAGTCCGTTATGCCTGATTCGCGTTCGTAGGGTGAAACCGTGACGACGACTTCTTCCGACGTCGACGTGGTGCTGCCCTGCCTGAACGAGGCCGAGGCCCTGCCCTGGGTGCTCGAACGGATCCCGCCGGGCTGGCGCGCACTCGTCGTCGACAACGGTTCCACCGACGGCTCGGCCCAGGTCGCCCGTGCGTTCGGCGCGACCGTCGTGCACGAGCCGCGCCGGGGCTTCGGCGCGGCCTGCCACGCCGGGCTGACCGCAGCCACCGCCGACGTGGTGTGCTTCTGCGACTGCGACGCCTCCCTCGATCCGTCGCTCCTCGTCCCCTTCGTGCGCGAGGTGCGCGACGGCGAGGCCGACCTGGTCCTCGGGCGGCGACGTCCGCAGGGGCGGGGCGCGTGGCCCGCGCACGCCCGTGCCGGGAACCTCGCGCTCGCGCGGATGCTGCGCCGCCGCACCGGGCTGCGGCTGCACGACCTCGGCCCCCTGCGCGCCGCCCGCCGCGAGCCGCTGCTCGCCCTCGGCCTCACCGACCGGCGCAGCGGCTATCCGCTCCAGATGGTGGTGCGCGCGGCCGACGCCGGCTGGCGGATCGCCGAGCACGACGTGCCGTATCTGCCGCGCACCGGGGCCTCGAAGGTGACGGGCACGTGGCGCGGCACCTTCCAGGCCGTACGGGACATGGGCCGCGTGCTGGGCGAAGCCCCCGGCGAGGCTGCTCCGGCCGTCGAGAGGGGCGTATGGTGACCGCACTCCTCGTCATCGCCAAGGAGCCGCGCCCCGGCCGGGTCAAGACCCGGCTCACCCCGCCGTTCACGCCCCGCCAGGCCGCGTCCCTCGCCGAGGCGTCCCTCGCCGACACCCTGGACGCGGTCGCGGCGACCCCGGCCGGCCGCAGGGTCCTCGTCCTCGACGGCACGCCAGGCCCCTGGCTGCCGCCCGGCTTCGACGTCGTACCGCAGTGCGCGGGCGGTCTCGACGAGCGGCTGGCGGACGCCTTCGCGCGCTGCGCCGGCCCGGCGCTGCTCATCGGCATGGACACCCCGCAGGTGACGCCGGAGCTGCTCACCGTGGACTTCGCCGGCTGCGACGCCTGGTTCGGCCCGGCCGAGGACGGCGGCTTCTGGGCCCTCGGCCTGGCCCGCCCGGACCCCGCCCTGCTGCGGGGCGTGCCCATGTCGACCTCCGCGACGGGGGCGGTCCAACGGGACCGGCTCGTCGCGGCGGGCCTGCGCGTCCGCGACCTGCCCCGCCTGCGCGACGTCGACACGGAGGCCGACGCCCACGCTGTCGCCGCGCTGGCCCCGGGCGGGCGGTTCGCGGCGCGGCTGGCTCGGTGTACGGCGAGGGGGTGGGCCGGTGGGGAGTCGGGTCGGTCGGCCGGTGCGGAACCCGGGCCGCCGGCCGGTGCGGAACTCGGGCCGAAGCCCGATCGGTCAGCCGGTCCGGAACCCGAGCCGGAGACCGGGCGGTCAGCCGGTCCGCACCCCGAGCCGGAGACCGGGCGGTCAACCGGTCCGCACCCCGAGCCGCAGACCGATCGGTCAGCCGGTGCGGACACGCCGGAGACCGGCACCGTCGCCGACTCCCGGCCGGCCACCGCGCCTGCCTCTCGCCCGGCCGTGCCCCGATGAGCGCCCCGCCCGCGACCGCCGTCGCCTGGGCAGCCGCCGATCCCTACGCCGATGCCCTGCGTGCCGGCCACGGGCCGCTGTTCCTGCGGCGGGCCGACGGCTGGCTGCTGCCGCTGGAGGTGGAGCGGTGGTGTGCTCGGGCGGATGCGGTGGACCGGGACGTGCTGGACCGGTGTGAGGGGACCGTGCTGGACGTGGGATGCGGGCCCGGCCGGCTGGTGGCCGAGCTCGCCGCCCGGGGCCGGGCGGTCCTCGGCATCGACGTCAGCGCCGCCGCCGTCGACCACACCGTGCGGATGGGAGGCCAGGCGCTGCGGCGCTCTGTGTTCGAGCCGCTGCCCGGCGAGGGCCGCTGGGACACCGTCCTGCTCATGGACGGCAACATCGGCATCGGCGGCGACCCGCGCGCCCTGCTGGACCGGGTGGCCGGGCTCCTGCGCCCCGGCGGCCTGTTGATCGCCGAGACCGCGCCGGTGGACATCGACGAACGCGCCCAGGTGCGGGTCGTCGGCCTCACGGACGCGCGCGGTGCCGGCGATCCCTTCCCCTGGGCCCGGCTCGGCACGCCCGCCCTGCTCCGGTACGCACACAGCTGGACGCGGGCCGGTCAGTGGACGGCCGACGGGCGCCGCTTCGCCGCCCTGCGCACCCGCAGCAGGCGCACCGCCAGCAGCAGCGCCGAGCCGCCGAAGAGGACGGCGGTGATCAGCAGCCAGCGGGCGAGGAACACGTCCGCCGGCAGCCCGGTGCCGGACCGGTAGCGCCGCTCCACCATGCCGCTGATCAGCGGGAACCACACCAGGAGCAGCAGCCCGGAGAGGGCCGCCGGTACGCGCACGTACGGCACCCACTCCCGGCGCCGGACCGCGCCGAGCCCCCGTACGACCGCCCGGTCCAGGGCCGCGTACAACGGCAGCAGCACCAGGTCGTGCAGCAGCGCCGCGCCCACGAACCACAGTGCCACGCCGAGCCAGTCACCGGCGAGCAGCCGTACGCCCGCGTAGGCGGCGAGCACGAACGAGCCGGCGAGGAGGAGAAGCTGGAAGGGGCTTCCGACGGGGATCCGCGGCTTGCGCATCACAGGCCGTCGCATCACAGGTCTCCGAACGTCATCCGGGCCACCCACTTGGTGTTCAGCACACCGGGCGCAGCGGGCACGATGATCCGAGCCGGGTGGCCGTGGTCGGGGGACAGCTCCTCGCCGTTGACGTACAGGGCGAGCAGGGAACGCGGGTCGGCCACCTGGTTGGCGCGCAGGGCGGCGCTGCGGAAGGCGCCGCGCCGCTGGAGGGACTCGACGAACACGTCCGGCGGGTCGTCGTCGTACCCGACGAGCGCCGCGAGATCGCGCAGCCGCACCCCGCGCCACCACTGGTCCGACGTCGACCAGCCCTCCACACAGGCGATGGGCAACGCCGCGCTGTACAAAGGGAGTTCGGCAAGCCGGGCCCGGCTGAGGCGGACGGTGCCCGCAGGCCCCGTGACGACGAGCCGCCAGGCGTCCTCGCCCGTCTCGGCCGTGTCGATCCCGGCGTACGCGGCGGTCTTGTTGATCTGGAAGCCGTTCGGGCCGCTGCCGGGATCGCCGCCGCCGTGCGGTGCGAGGAGGGCGGTGCGCCGCAGGGGCCCGTCGAAGTTCTGCCCCGCCGTCGTCGCGAACAGCAGCAGCGAGCCGCCCCCGACGAACCACAGGGCACCCCGGCGGGAGACGGTCGGCTCGGCGGGGCGGGGCGGCACGAGGTCGTTCCGCTCCTCCCGCAGGTGCCGCAGGTTGCGCAGCGCCGTGGGCATCTTCAGCAGCACGTGGGCGACGAAGGCGGCGAAGAACACCCACGCTCCGTAGAAGTGCAGCGGGTAGAAGGAACCGGGGAAGACGTAGTCGAGCTGGACGTTGAGCACACCCGTCACGAACTCGAACAGCGCACCGCCCACCAGGAGCAGCAGCGAGATCCGCTCCAGGGCGTGCGCGAGCGAGCGGGCCGGCGGCAGCGCGAACAGCCTCGGGATCACGGACCACAGCTTGGCGAGCAGGACGGGGATCAGGGTGATGCCGAGGGTGACGTGGACGCCCTGGTTGAGCCGGTACAGCCAGTGCGGGTTCGTCGGCCAGGCGAAGAGGTAGAGGCCGAGGATCCCCTTGTCCGGGGTCTTGTCGTTCACCGGCGACAGGCCCGGGTTGTAGGCGGCGTACGAGACCAGGCCCGTCACGAACAGCACGGTGATGCCGGCGAGCAGGACGAGGCCCAGCACCGAGGTGAACCGGGGGCCGCGCAGGGGGCTGCGCCAGAAGCCGGGCGAGGAGGGAAGCCGTGGGTCGTCTCGCATGGCCCGACCGTAGGCCCGGAACACCCCGGGAAAGGGTGCGCAACCCATGACGAAACGCTGACGTCCGGCCCGGACGGCGGCGCGCGCCCGCCCCGTCGGCCTAGCGTTCCGGCTGTGACCCGCTCCCTCCGCCCTGACCTGCGCCCTGACCTGCGCCGTGACCTGTACGCCGCCGGGGCCGCCGTGCTGCTCGTGACGGCGGCCGTCCTGGTCGGCCGCCGCATCGAGGACACCAGCCGTACGCTGTTCGTCGACTGGCCCCCGCTGCTGGCGTCCTGGGGCCCCCACCTGGGCCCCGGCACTCCGGCGGCGCTACTCCTGGCCACCGCCACCGTGGCGTACGGCCCCGCCCTCGCGGCCAGGCTCCCCTGGCGGACCCTCCTCCCCCTGACCTGGGGCACGGCCATGGCGTGGATCTGCTCCCTGGCCCTGATCGACGGCTGGGACCGGGGCATCGCGCGCCGGCTCACCACCCGCTACGAGTACCTCCAGGTCATCGACCGCTTCGACGACATCCCGGCAGCGCTACGGGACTTCACCCAGCACATCCTCCTGGAGTCGCCCGACAACTGGCCCGCCCACATCGCCGGCCACCCGCCCGCGGCCACGCTCACCTTCGTCCTGCTCGACCGGATCGGGCTGCGGGGCGGCGGCTGGGCGGGCATGTGGTGCATCACCGTCGGGGCGACGGCCTGCGTCGCCGTGCTGGTCACGATCCGCGCCCTGGCCGACGAGTCCCTCGCGCGCAGGGCGGCCCCCTTCCTCGTGCTGGCCCCGGCCGCCGTGTGGATGGGCACCTCGGCCGACGCCTACTTCGCGGCGGTGGCGGCGTGGTCGGTGGCGCTGCTGGCCCTGGCGGTCACGAGACGCTCGCTGTGGTGGGCGGGGGCGTCCGGCCTCCTCTTCGGTCTGACCTGCTACCTCTCCTACGGCCTCACGCTCATCGCTCTGATCGCGGCGGCGGTGCTGGTGCTCGGCCGGCACGGGATCCGGGAGCGCCCGGCCCTGCTGGTGCCGCTGCTCGCCGGACTGGCCGTGGTCCCGGCGGCGTTCACGCTCGCCGGGTTCGACTGGTGGGAGGCGTACCACCTGCTGGTGACGCGCTACCACCAGGGCGCGGGCGGCATCCGTCCCTACGGCTACTGGGTGTGGGCCAACCTGGCCTGCACCGTGCTGATCACGGGCCTGGCGACGGCGGCGGGCCTGCGCCGGGCGGGCACGGTGCTGCGCCACCGCCGCGCCGACACCCCCGGCCGCGCCGCCGAGACCCGCCTCGCACTCCTCGTCTCCGCCGCCCTCCTCGCCCTGCTGGTCGCCGACCTGTCCGGCATGAGCAAGGCGGAAACGGAACGCATCTGGCTGCCCTTCGCGCTGTGGCTCTTCCCTTCCTGCGCGCTCCTATCCCATCCACGCGCGTGGCTGGCCGCCCAGGCGGTGCTCGCGCTGCTGCTCAACCATTTGCTGCTGACGGGGTGGTGACCCTGTCCTGTACGTCGTGAACCGGCGCCCTTGAGAGCGGGCAGCCTCGGTCAACGGCGGTGCGAGGGCGGGGCGCCGCCGTGCCCGTCGGTACTCCTCGTAGAGCCGGTCGCCGGTCAGGCATCTGCCGATGGCCTCGCCGTTGCCGTCCACGGTCCGGCAGTCCGGACACCCGGGGAAGTGCAGGAGCATGCGCAGGTAGGCGGCTCGCTCGGGGGCGTTCGGGCACTGGTGGTCGTCGTTCTCGTAGTGGTCGCACAGGGCGCGGACGGATCGGGCAAGACGTTGCGTATGAGCGGACAGGGTGCGGCCAGGCTGGGCACTCAGCCGCAGCCGGGCATCCCCGACGCAGAAGAGCGCACAAACCCGCGCCACGCTGTCCTCGGGCAGTGCATGCACGACCGTCTCGACCTCGGGAATGGCCAGCACGAGGTGCCCACGCAACTGGAGCGTGAGCGTCTCCAGCACGTCCGGCGAGAGCACCTCGGCGTCGTTGGCGAGCGTGCGGTCCGCACAGGCACGCATCGTCTCAAGGCCGAGCGGTACGACTTTGCTCGCGGATCCGGTCACGAGTCGTCCTCTTCGCCCGGGCAGCAGCCGGCCACAACCAGCGCCTGCACGTCGGCTGCCGCGCACAGCCTGCCCGGCCGGAGCATGGGGAGAGCCCAGTACGACGCTTGCGTCTGCTCGTCGAACTCCGTGCGGTCGCCTCGCGGCACACCGAGATAGGTGCCCTCGCCCAGGCACTCCGCGATCGGCTCGCACCACGTCCGTGCGGTGCCGGGCGGTACGAGGGCGTAGTAGCGGCGGAACCCCGGGTCATGAATGACCGGAGCATCGCCGAGGCACCGAGCCAGCCGATCGCTCACGGTGTACCGCTCAGCGCTGGCGACAGCTCGATGCACGATCCGCTCGGGCAGACGAACCGCCTCGAAGACCTTCCCCAACGGGATCACGGCGAGTTTCGCGGCGCCGCTCCACTCTCCACGCGCGGTGTCGGGTGACGGATGGGCGGATGCCACCCACCGCTCAACACTCCCCCACTCCGGCGCACTCGCCGAGGATGGGCAAGAAGCCCCCGGGAACCTAATCTCTCTCATGTCGACGCTCCTCAGCAGCGTTGGCCACGCCCCGGGACCGGTCGCACGGTCGCCGGGGTCCTTGCAGGAAGACCCTTGCGCCAAGCGCCGCTTACTCCCATCCCAACCCTTATAGGGCCGCCCTATATTGGAGCTATGGGGGACTTCCGCACGGACCTCTGGTCCCATCCCGTACTCGCCACAGCGGTCACCGACGAAGACTGGGGCCAGGTCTTCCGCACCTACCGGAAGCTCACCGGTCTGAGCCAGACCAAGCTCGGCGAACTCGTCGGCCTGGTCCAACCCGACGTCTCCGACATCGAACGCGGCCGACGCCGAGTGAGCTCGCGAGCAGTACGGCAGCGCATCGCCGCCGGGCTCGGTATCCCACCGTCCCTTCACACCCCAGGGGCACAAGCGAAGACGGCACCGGTCCCCGCACTCGCGCTTACCGGCCCCGGCCCCGACGAGGACCTCCTGGCCCGCGTGACGAGCGTCGTCGACACAACGCACCGCGTGGACGTGCCCACCCTGGACTGGCTGGATCGCCTGCTCGCCGAACACCGCCGCGCCGAGGACGTGATCGGCTCCCGCCCCCTCGTCGGTGTCATGCGCAACCAGCTCCACACCGTCGTCGACCTCTACGCGGGCGCCCGAGGCCCCCTCGCCGACCGCGTGGTCCGCCTCGCCTCCGAACACGCCCAGTTCCTCGCCTGGATGGCCCAGGACCAGGGCCAGACGGCAGCAGCACTGGCCTGGTACGACCGCAGCCACGAATGGGCCCTGGAAGCCGGCGACCCCAACATGGCCGCAACCACCCTCAGCATGAAGGCCCACATGGCCTGGTCCGGTGGACGCGGCACCCGATGCGTACGACTCGCCGAAGCCGCCCGCTGGTCCGCACCGGGTACCTCGCTCGGCGTCCAGGGCATGGCCGCCCAGATGGCCGCCCGAGGCCACGCCCTCAACGGGGACGCCGACGACGCCCAACGCCTTCTCGACGAAGCACAGGCCCTCATCAACCGGGCCACCGAACATCCAGAGGACGAACCACCGTGGATGTACTTCTACGGCGAAACCTGGTTCACCCTGCAACGCGGCATGGCCGCACTACACCTACGCCACTGGCAGACAGCCATCGACCACCTCACGACCGGACTGGACGCCCTGCCGCAGGAGTACCGGCGCGACAGAACCTGGTACCGCGCGTGCCTCGCACACGCTTTCGCCAGCGCCGGTGAAACAGCTCAGGCCCTCTCAGTAGCCGCGACAACCGTCTCCGACGCCGCAGCCATCGGCCGCCCCCACTCCTGGAACGAACTCCACACCACAGCAGCCGTTCTCCTTCGTCACAGGGCCAGGGAAGGACACCAACTGGTCGCCGCACTACGAGAACACGACTGAATAGGCCCTCTACCACAGCGTCCGAGGGCACGCACGCCTGCCCAGCGCCGACGGGGACCGACGATCACACGCTCACGGCCCGGGCGGTGAGGCGTTCGGTGCAGCCGTAGCGGCAGATGGTGATGCCCCGGAGGCCGGCGGTCCAGTCTGGCTGGCTGGGGGAATCTGCGCCGGGGCCGTGGACGAAACCGACGGCACGCTGGTCTGGAAGACGGTCGGGTCGTTCTCCCAAACAAGGTACAGCGCAGTGAAGATCCCGAGGCCTACCACGATGGCGGCGCCCAGCTGCGGATTTCGATAGACGATATGTACACCGACGCCTGCAAGCGCGAGAGCAACGATAAGGGGCATAGTCATCGCTGCGGCCTCTGCTCCTGCTGGGAAACATTGAATAGATAACGCATGTGGTTCCTCCTTGGTCTCGATGTAAGGACGGAGCCACGGACCCAAAACTTGCAGCGCAGGGTTGAACAGGATGAAGGGCCCGGACGCGCTCCCCCGCGCATCCAGGCCCTCCAACTGCTACATCAACCTCTAAGGGTGCAGTCTGGCATGGTCACGCTTTCCCCTCGAAGGCGCGACCCTCCCCCGGCCAGAAACATGAGATTGATGTACCCCGTGAACTACTTCGACAGCTACCGGTGAGAGTAGCTAGCTTCGCTGCCGATTAAGACAGCTGTATTGATCACTGATCAACTTTCTACTATTGAGACTGCGGCACATGCGACGAGCCGCAAGTCGGACTGGATACGCTGAAAATGTTCAGCGAATCGTATGGTGAAGCTGGTGGATGGTCTGCGAAACGCTGGGCCGTTCGGCAGACGGATCGAGGGCAAGTTCATCGACGATTGCGACGGCCACTTCGTCACCAGCATGTGCCGCGTGGAGCCACCACACGAACGCTGCCGTTTCGTCGTCAACCTGCTCGACGATCTCTGCAATCCTTGTAAGTACACCTCCCTTCTCCTTCGTAGCTGCGGGCAGTAGGTGCCGCAGCTCCTCCAGGAGGTCCTCCCGCGTCGGGTGAGTGATCCATACCTCCTGGTCGTCTTCCTCGACCCCGGCCGACTGCGGGCAGCCACCGGAATCGGCTGCGCCGCAGTCTGCCGCGCCCCGAGCAATCCCTATTTCCGAGAAGAACTCGTCAAGGAATTGCTCGGGGTCGGGCCGGTCGCCTGAGGAAGATCGGGAGTTGAGCGCCAGGGTGAGCCGTTCAGCAACGTTCACAATGGCTTCCTCCCTTCTTAGTTCCCCTTGTAGGCTTCCTCAAGAGCCTTGAGGGCCCTCTTCTCGTAGCGGCGTGCAGTTGCCTCCGAAATCCGAAGGAGGGCTGCTACCTCTGCGATTTTGAACTCCCGCGAGTAACGCAGGTGGATGACCAGACGCCAAGTCGGATTCAGGCTCTGCAGGACGTCGAGCATCCCGCGAAAGCTGTCATCGTCCTCGACGCACAAGTAGTCGCCACCCTTGACAACTACTTTCCTGGCCTCCTTTTCTTCTCGTTCGGACCGAGACTTTTCACTACGGATTACGTCTATCGCTGCGCGAACGACGGCACTGTAGGAGTAGCCTCGATTGTTCAGAACGCGATCCCTGAAATCTGCATCAGACCAGGCTTCCCAGAACTTCATCCAAACGTTCTGGACCGTGTCCTGTGCGTCGCAATGGTTGCCAGTGACACGGTAAGCGGCTCCGGTGAGACGCGCCGTGTTCTCTTCGCAGTGCTTTACGAAGTTGGCGCGATTTTCCAGAGATATCGCCTCTGCGGCACGAGTGGCTGACTCATGTCCAGAGTTCAGATTCGGTGTGGCTACCGAGTCTGCCGACTCACCAGCAGGAAGAGACGCTTCCAGCGCCCCGTCCTCCTGAGAGTCTTCGAAGTGGTCGCCGATATGCACCGACGGCCCCTCCTTCCCGTAGGCCGGCTCGGGCCCGTGGTCCCAGAGGGCACCGAGTCCGATGGGCCCAGGGCGGGAAACCCCGGGCTTGTAAGACAGGACGGAGCAGAGCCGCAGTTCCGATCACCTCCGACCAAGATTTTTTGTCGACGCTCTTCTAGTCAGCGCCGCCCCGCAGCTGGCGTCCGCTACAAGCACCGCATCGATCACTGCTGGTGAGCGACGGTCGTCTGGGTTGGCCTCCTCAGGACGTCCAGCTTGTGCGGACCGGAACGCACGGCCGCGTGGTCCCTCTTCGTCCTTGCCGCCCCGCTCTCGGTCCCCCGGTGGCAGATCCCGACGCCGCTCGGCTCACCCAGCTCGCTCACCGGATACGTCGCTGCCGCCCGCGCGACCGGTGCCGACGAGACAGCCGTCCTCGCCGCAGTACGAGCCGCACTGGACTGAACCCGGACACCTACCGCCGGACCTTCCCGCGGCGCCCGGAGCCGCCCGGCCGGGCGGCCGTGGAGCAACTCCGGCCACACAGTGAACGCACAGCCGCAGTTCCCCCTCTTGCACGGCGAAACCCCCCAACCGAGAGGAACGTGCGGTGCGTTCACGAACCCGTATACGTACACGTAGACCTTCGCGCCTGTACCCGGCCGGGTCCGTCGTCCTGGCCCTCGCCGCAGCGGGATCCGTACTGGCCGGTCCGGCCGTCGCCGCCGAGACGGGCAGCCGCGCCGACCTGCGGGCGGATGTGAACCGCGACGGGCGGGTCGACGTCACCGGTGGCAGCGACAAGAGGGGGGAGGACAGCTGGTCCGTCGGGCGTGGAGCGGTGTACCTGCCCAACATCGACGACGACAGCAAACGGTGCCCGGTGACCGGGCCGGGCGGCAAGCCGCTGTCCGACGCCAAGCTGGCCGCGTGCAACGACGGCTCCGACGCGTTGGTCAACGGCAGCGCGGACGCCGCCGACCTCGCCCGGGTCCGTTCCGTTCCCATGCCGGGTCTGCGCAAGGACGCCCAGGGCAGTCTGAAGGTCACCACGGGAGGCAAGCACGCTCGTCTCTTCGTCAAGCGTTCCGGGAAGTGGGTCCTGGTCACGTCCAAGACCCGGCTGACCGCCGCCGAGCTGCGTTCCGGTGTGGAGTTCGGTGTCGAGGGCACCGATGTCGTCCGGGACAGCGCGAAGTGGGACGGCCGTGCGGTGGTCCGGCTGGCGGTGACGTCCGGGCAGAAGTCCACCTCCGACGCCGTGACCCTGCGCGTCGCGCCGCTCCTGACCCACCATCACCTGCAGAACACCCAGCAGGTGATGGTGACCGAGGTCCAGGGTGAGGGCGAGTACAGCCGTCTTCAGCAGAAGTTCGTCGCCGAACTCGGGAAGGAGGTCAAGAAGGCCGGGATCACCAAGCCGCTGGTCACCTTCGAGAAGTACGCCGACCCCTGGGCCCAGGACTTCGTCGAACCGGCCTACGTCAGCATGACCGGGCCGGGCGGTCATCGGCAGGTGATGCGCGTGATGCTGCGTTCGGCCCAGCCGGACCGGGACGCGGGCCGGGAGCTGTTCGAGAGGGTGCGCGGCCGGGACGTCGGTGTCGTGCAGGTGACCGACCGGGCCGAGCCCGACGACTGGTCGCTCAACTCCATGGGGAACCTGGAGACCATCCCGCCCTACGCGCACGGCGGGCGCTCGTTCCCGGCCGGGCGGATCATCATGGGCGAGCGCAAGGACAGCGGGGCACGCCCGTCGAAGGTGGTGCGGACGCTGCTGAAGTCGCAGGGGTTGCAGGACCCGCTGCTGCTGGACACCTCCTGGCTGGGCGTGGGGCACGTCGACGAGTTCGTGCAGTTCCTGCCCGCCGACACCCCGCGCGGCTGGCGCATCGGCGTCGCCGACCCTCAGGCGGGGCTGCGGCTGCTGCGCGACGCCAAGCGCGACGGCCACGGCAAGACGAAGATGTTCTCCGTCCCGGGCCGGAAGGACAGTCCGGCACCCAAGGAGACCATCGACCAGGCGCTCGCCTCCCGTCACCTGGTGGCCGACAACGAGATGGCGGCGCGGCGCATCGCGGCCAACCTGGAGATCCTCAAGCGCGAGACGGGGGTCACCGACGGGGAGATCGTGCGGGTGCCCGCGCTGTACACCCGTGACTCGGAGGCTCTGACCGCCGAGGGTCAGGAGATTCCCGTGCCGCGTCTGACGCGCATGGGCGCCGGCTCCGACCTCGTGGACAGCCTCGGGGACCACGGCCAGCAGAAGTGGCTCGCCGAGAACCCGGCCGGCTCGCGTGCGGCGGCTCCGGCGGCTCCGGCGACGGTGATGACCAGCGCGTACGTTCCCGGAGCGGTCAACGGCGTGCTCCTGGCGCGCGACCGCTACCTCGCCCCGCGCCAGTGGGGGCCCGTCATCGGCGGCAAGGACATCTTCACGCAGGCCGTCACCGCCGCTTACCAGCGGGTCGGCCTGAAGGTGTCGTACATCGACGACTGGTACACGTACCACCTCGGCATGGGCGAGGTGCACTGCGGCACCAACACCCTGCGCGACGCGACGGCCGCGTGGTGGCAGCGCCCGGCGCGGTGAACCGTAACGGGCAGTAGGTGGTGGGCGGTTCGGTTCCGTCGGCCTGAGGCGGCGGAACCGGACGGTCAGGAGCCGTACGGTCCGTCGCCGCAGCCGCCGTCGCGCCGGGTGCGCCCGGGTGCGAGGCGGCGGTAGGCGGCGCGGGCGTGGGTGAGGCGGGCCAGGGACGTGCCGACGAGGGTGGCGGTGAGCAGACAGGCGAGCCATGTGGTGTCGCGGGGGACGGCCCAGGTGAGGGTGCCCGCGGGCGGAATGGCGAAGCCGTTGAGGAACAGCCAGCAGAGGACGGCCGTGCCGGGGGCCGCTGTGAACCGTGCGCACAGGCCCAGCACGGCGGCCAGCAGGCACAGCGCGAGCAGGGCCAGTTGCGGACGGTCGGGCCCCACCACGGCGTTGAGGAGTGCCACCAGCAGCAGTGCGCCGCCGAAGGCCCCGGCCCAGACCAGCGGCGTCGCCACAGGCTGTGGAACGGGCCTGGCTCCGGTGCCCAGCGGCCTCCACTCGATCACGCCGACGCTTCTCCTTCCCCGAGGATGATCGTCAGGGTCCCATCAACACCTGTTCAGTGGAACAGCCGAACCGGACAGCCGGACGACGCCCGACGGGGGTCATACGAAGGCGCTCTGGCCCGTGATCGCCTTGCCGACGATCAGGGTGTTCATCTCGCGGGTGCCCTCGAAGGAGTAGATCGCCTCGGCGTCGGCGAAGAACCTGGCGATGTCGTGGTCCAGGAGGATTCCGTTGCCGCCGAAGATCTCCCGGCTCCGGGCCACGACGTCCCGCATCCGCGCGGTGACGAACGCCTTGGCCAGGGCGGAGTGTTCGTCGCGGAAGACACCGGCGTCCTGCAGCCGGGCGAGCTGCGTCAGCATGCCCCAGGACGCGGTGATGTCGCCGAGGCTCTTGACCAGCAGGTCCTGCACGAGCTGGAAGCCGCCGATCGGGCGGCCGAACTGCCGCCGCTCGCGGGCGTAGTCGAGGGCCAGTTCGTAGGCGCCGGCCATGACGCCCAGCGCCTGCCAGGCCACCCCGCTGCGCGTGGCGCGCAGGATCTCGGCGACGTCGCGGAAGGAGTTGATGTTCTGGAGGCGGTTCGCCTCCGGCACCCGGACGTCGGTCAGGGTGATCTCGGCGTTCTCGACGATGCGGAAGGCGATCTTGCCCTCGATCTTCGCCGGTTCGAAGCCGGGCGTGCCCTTCTCGACGACGAAGCCCTTGACGTGATTGTCGTCGACGTCCCGCGCCCACACCACGACGTAGTCGGCGAAGGTCGCGTTGCCGATCCACTTCTTGGCGCCGTTCAGGATCCAGCTGTCGCCCTCCCGCTTGGCCGTGGTGCGCATGCCGCCCGCGACGTCGGAGCCGCCGAGCGGCTCGGTCATGGCGAACGCGCCGATCTTGTCCATCGCGGCCATCTCCGGGAGCCAGCGGTCGCGCTGCTCCTGGTCGCCGCCGGAGTGGACCGAGTACATGGCGAGGCCGTTGTGGACGCCGAAGAAGGTGGCCACCGAGGCGTCGGTGCGGCTCAGTTCCATCGCCAGCATGCCGCTGAGCAGGTTGCTGACGGCGGGCCGGTGCTCGCCGTAGCCCTCGTAGGGCAGACCGGCCAGGCCGCTGCCGCGGAAGATGCCGACGAGCTCCCGGGGGAACTCGCCCTTGGCCCAGTTGCCGTTGACCAGCGGCTTGATCTCGTCGCGCATGAGGGCGCGGGCCTTGAGGAGGATCCCCCGCTCCTCGTCCGGCAGCAGCGTCTCGTAGGCGTAGAAGTCCGCGGTGAGCTGGTCTTCCAGCGGCTGCATGGTGGTGGTCATCTCAGTTCTCCTCCTTGTCGGCGCTGTCCAGGGCGGACAGGACGGCGAGTTGCCTGCGGTCGCGCGTCCCGGTGAGTTCCGGGTACGTGGAGGAGCCGTAGGCCTGTTCCACGGCTGCGACGAGCCGTTCCTGCTGGTCGTGGTTCTGGGACGGGGTGCCGAGGTCCGCCCACATCCGCTTCATCGAGGCGCCGATGTGCTCGGCCATGTGCCGGTAGCCGCCGGGGCCGCCGCCCAGGTGCGAGCCGAGGAACGGCCCGACCGTGGCCCAGCGCAGCCCCAGCGAGTTGGTCATCACCGTGTCGAGCTCCTCGGGCGTCACCACGCCCTGCTCGACGAGGTACACGGCCTCGCGGCTGAGCGCGTTCTGCAGCCGGTTCCCGACGAAGCCGGGGATCTCCTTGCGCTCGACGACCGGGGTTCGGCCGACCGAGGTGTAGAAGTCGACGGCGGCCTGTACGGCGTCCTCGCCGGTGCGCTCGCCGGGCACGACCTCGACGAGCGGGACGAGGTGCGGCGGGTTGAAGGGGTGGCCGATCAGCACGCGGGCGGCGGCGTCGTCCGCCAGCTCCTTGGTGAACTCGGTCGACGGGATGGCCGACGAGGAGCTGAGTAGCAGCGCGTGATCGGGTGCTTCGCGGGCCAGGACGGCGAACAGGTCCTGCTTGAACTCGATCCGCTCGGGGCCGTTCTCCTGTACGACGTCCGCCTCCCGGACCGCCTCGGTGACGCCGGCGGCGATGTGCACCCGGCCGGCGAGGCCCGTCACGTCCAGGCCGCGGGCGGCCAGCTGCGGGGCGGACCGCGCCAGGGCCTCGTCCACGGCCTCGGCGAGGTCCGGTCGCGGATCGCTCACCTTGACCGTCAGGCCGTGCGCGGCGAACAGCGCCGTCCAGGACAGTCCGATGGTCCCGGCGCCGATCACCGCGGCCGTACGGAAGGCGCGGGTCATGACGCGGCTCCCTTCAGGTAGTCGTGGACCGGCTCGGCGCCGGACAGCGTCAGGTCGGTGAGGATGTGGCTCGCGGAGACGACCTGGAGCACCGGCAGGTCGGCCAGCGGGGCGAGCACGTGCTGGAACAGCTGGAGCCGGGCGGGGCCGGTCCACGCCTCCTTGACGGTGACGTCGGTGATGCGCGTGCGGACGAGTTCCTGCACCCGCGGCGAACCGTCGTAGCCGGGGACGGTCTTGAGCATGAAGGTCGGCACGGTGATCTGCGCCCGGGCCTCGCGCCGGTCCAGCTCGTGGTGCTTGTAGCCCATGGTCGCGGTGGCGACCCGCAGGCTGCCGTGGTCGAGGGTGCCGACGAGCGCGCCGGAGTCGACGGTGAGCGCCGGGGAGCCGAGCACCTTCGGGTAGGCGGAGACCTCACGGCCGGAGGCGGTCGCCGGGAAGTTGTCGAGGTACATCGCGTGCAGGTACTCGCCCTGCTCGCCCTCGAAGCTGACGGGGATCGCCTGGCCGGCCTCCGTGTAGGGGCCGTATCCGCTGACGTCACCCATCTTCATGACCTCGAACCGGACCAGGGGTTCACCGATCCGCAGCGGTTCGGGGACGACGGCCCGCAGCGCCTCGGGGTCGGTGCGGTAGACGACGTTGAGGTACTCCCGGTCGGTGAACCGCGGGACCGTCGGCGCGTACGCCGGGCTGGTGAGCGGGGTGGTGAGGTGCTGCCGTACGTCCTCGGTCTGCATGGCGCCTCACCGCCCCGTCCACCGCGCGGGGCGGCGCTCGGCGAAGGCGGTCATGCCCTCGCGTACGTCGGCGGAGGCCATCAGGGTCTTCATCTCCCCGCGCTGGAAGGCGAAGGCGTCGGCGTCGGGCGCACCGTCGGCGGCGCGGACGACGCGCTTGACGGCCGCCAGCGCGAGCGGGGCGTTCTCCGCGAGCCGTTCGGCGAGGCGGAGCGCCTCGGTGACGGCCTGGCCGGTGGCGGTGACCCGGCCCGCCAGGCCCAGTTCGCCGGCGCGGCGGCCGTCGACGGGCTCGCCGGTCAGCAGCAGTTCCATGGCCAGGTGGTGCGGGACGCGCTTGGGCAGCCGGATCACGCCGCCGCCCGCGGCGATCAGCCCGCGCTTGACCTCGGGCAGCCCGAACCGGGCGTCCTCGGCCGCGACGATCAGGTCGCAGGCCAGGGCCAGTTCGAAGCCACCGCCCATGGCCCAGCCCTCCACGGCGGCGATCAGGGGCTTGACCGGTTCGGCCTCGGTCAGGCCGCCGAAGCCGCGGCCTTCGACCTCGGGCGACTCGCCGCGCAGCGCGGCCTTGAGGTCCATGCCGGCGCTGAACGTGCCGCCCTCGCCGGTCAGGACCCCGACCCTCAGCTCGGGATCGGCCTCCAGTTCGTCCAGTGCGGCGGCCAGGCCCGTGGTGACCGCGGCGTTCACGGCGTTGCGGGCCTCGGGTCGGTCGAGGGTGATCAGCAGGGTGGAGCCGATCCGTTCGGTGCGTACGGGAGTTGCGGGGGTGCTCATGGCTGTCCTCCTGTGACGGTCAGCGGTCGGCGGCGTCGAGCTCGGCGAGGACGTCCTCGGTGTCCTGACCGGCGACCGGCGCCAGACGGCGGATCGAGCCGGGCGTGGCGGAGAAGCGCAGCGGGACGCCGATCGTGCGGATCGTGCCCTCGGTCGGGTGTTCGACGGTGTCGAGCAGGTGGCCGTCGCGGACGTAGGGGTCCTCGTGGGCGCGGTCCAGTTCCAGCACCGGGGCCATCGGGATGCTGTGCTTGGCGCACACCTCCGCCCACTCCTCGGTGGTCAGCGCCGGGGCGCAGGTCTCCAGGAGCGCGGCCAGGTCCTCGTGGTCGGCGCTGTCGATGGCGTCCCCGTTCACGCGCGGGTCCTCGGCGAGGTCCGGGCGTCCGGCGGCGGTGAAGAAGTCCCGGTAGTTGCGCGGGTTGTACGGGATGACGCAGGCCAGGCCGTCCTTGGTGCGCACCGCCTTGTGGCCCTTCAGCATCGACAGCGGGAAGCCGGTGGAGCCGGTCTCGGGCACGTGGGTGTGTCCCGCCAGGTGCTCGACGAGGTTGAAGGCGATCAGGGTGTCCGTCATCGGGATCTCGACGAGCTGGCCCTGCCCGGTCCTGTTCCGGTGCAGCAGGGCGGCGAGCACGCTGTAGGCGATGGTCAGGGAGGAGACCTTGTCGCCGATGATGGTCGGCAGGTAGACGGGCTCGCCCAGCGCGCGGTCGGCGATGTCGACCAGGCCGGACGCGGCCTGCACGGTCTCGTCGTAGGCGGCGTTTCCGGCGCGGTCGGAGTCGCTGCGGAAGCCCTGGGCGTGCGCGTAGACGAGGCCCGGGTTGCGGGCGGCGATGTCGTCGTGGGACAGGCCGAGGCGGTGCAGTGCGCCCGGCCGCATGTTGGTGATCAGCACGTCCGCGGTGTCGATCAGCTTGAGCGCCCGCTCCCGGTCCGCCTCCTCCTTGAGGTTGAGGGCCACGCTGCGCTTGTTGCGGTTGACGTTGAGGTTCAGCGGGGTCATGCCCGGCGTGGTGCGGTAGTGGCCCACGCGCACGGTGTCGGCGGGCGATTCGATCTTGATCACGTCGGCGCCCAGGTCGCCGAGGATCTGTGCCGCGTAGGGGCCCATCACCACGGTCGAGAGGTCGATCACGCGGACGCCTTCCAGGGGGCCGGCGACGGTGTCCTCGGTGTCGGTCATCGTTTTCCTTCACTCCTCGCTTCGCCATGTACGTGTATCTGGCAACTAAGTTAGCAAGCATGACCGGAGAGTGGAATGACCGAATAACGAAAAGCGGTATGACCACAGTGGTCATACCGCCTCTTCAAGAGGTCTTCAAGAGGTTTTCGGAGAATCAGGAGCGGAGCAGCTCGGCGAATACCTCGCGGGCCGCGGCCACGACTTCCTCCAGGTCACCGCCGTGCGCTCGGTCCTTGCGCCACAGCAGACCGGTCTCAAGCCGGGGATGGAAATCCGAGAAGGGCAGGACGGTCACATTGTCGAGACGGTAATTCTGCACGGGGCTTCGCGGATCCAGCATGGAAATGGAGAACGCCAGACCACTGGACACTATCTCGGAAACACCGTCGAAAGTCGCGCTGCCGATTTCGATCCGTTTCTTGATGCCGAGCTCGGCCAGCTGCTGGTCGAGACCGCGGAAATACGCGTTGGTCACGGCCGTGGGCGAGCCCGCGTAGGCGAGTCCGGACAGTTCCGCCAAGGAGATCGACTCCCGCCCCGGGAACCGGTCCCTGGGCACGACCGCGCCGAGCCGCTCCGACATCACCGGCAGCTGCTCCAGGGCCGGGTCGCCGCCGACCGGGAGCCGGGCGAGGGTGAGCGCCAGTCTGCCGTCGCACACCGCGTCGACCAGACGCTCGGTGCCGCCCGGCCAGCGTTTGATCTCGAACCGGTCGCCGACCCGCTCGGCGAGGGCGTCCATCCGTTCCCGCAGGTCCGGATGGATGCCACTGGGGACGCCGAGCAGCAGGGTGGTCCGCCGCGGCCGGGTCGTCTCGTCCAGCCGCCACTGGATGGAGTCGACCTGCTCCAGGACACCGCGGGCGATCGGCAGCAGCGCGCTGCCGGCCGGGGTGAGCCGCACATGATGGGTGTCGCGGTCGAACAGCCGGTGTCCGAGTTCGCTCTCGAGATCCTTGATCCGACGGCTCAACGGGGATGCCGCCATGTGCAGTTTGCGGGCCGCGGTGGAGAAGTTCAGTTCTTGGGCGACGGCGACGAAATAACGCAGGTGCAGGAGCTCCACTCGGCTCACCCTAACGGTGCGTTGCCGGAGGTGTTGCGTTCCGGGACCGTCGCTATGACGCCCATCACCTTCCGGGTGCTTTGGGTCGGGCGTGCACGATCATGATCGGCATGGACGCTCGCTTCCTTGGCATACCTGATCTGGCCGAAACCCCGTCCGTGGCGGTCGTGGTCGACGTCATGCGTGCTTTCACCGTGGCTGCCTGGGCCTTTGCCCAGGGGGCGGAGAAGATCGTTCTTGCCGGGTCGCTGGACGAAGCCCTGGCGCTCAAGGCTCGCCACCCGGACTGGGTGGCGATCAAGGACGGTCCGCCCGCGCCCGGGTTCGACACCGTCAACTCCCCGGGCCTGCTGCGGTCTGTCGACCTCGGCGGACGGACCGTTGTGCAGAAGACCACGGCAGGGACGGTCGGCGCCCTCGCGGTCAAGGAGGCGCCGCTGGTGCTGTGCGCCGGCTTCGTGGTGGCGGAGGCGACGGCCCAGCTCTTGCGGACGCACGGGAGTGACAGTGTCACGTTCGTGGTCACGGGCGAGGACGGGCAGGCCGATGAAGACCTGGCGTGTGCTCAGTACATCGCCCGCAGGGCCACCGAGGCTGGGACGGATGCCGCCGAGTTCCTCAGCCGCGCCGCCGAGTCGCGCGCCGCCGCGGAACTGGCGGAGGGGGTGCGTCAAGGAGTCCATCCTGATGACATTGCGCTCTGTCTCGAGGTCGACCGGTTCCCCTTCGCCATGGTGGCGACCTTGGAAGGCTCGCTCATGGTCCTGCGTCCACGCGCGACGCCTTCGCCGATTTCCTGACCCCGCCTGCCGAGGGCGTCCGCCCGTCCTGGAGGTGGACTACCCGGTCGAACGGGACCTGCACCTGCAAGGGCGCGGCCTGCTGCTGGTCCCCTCCTACCCCCTGGGACAACATGATCGACGGGGTCCGGGTCTGCTGACGTGCCGCTCGCGCGGGCGGCGGTCGGTGTGACCGCCGCCCGCGCGTGGGTCAGGAGTCCTCGATGGTGATGAAGGGGTCCCACTGGAAGTACCCCTTCAACTGGCGGTGGCGGTCCAGGATCTGGAAGTAGAAGTGGTAGACGACCTTGCCGGGCTGTTTGACGGTCGTGCGCCAGTAGTGGTCCTGGTACCGCTGGGTCTCGAACTCCGGCCTGCCCTCGGTGCCCTCCTTCGGCAGCGGGTAGATGCCGCTGACCACCTCGATCTCCGGCGTCCTGATGAGCCGGTGCTGGCTGTCGCTGCTCACGTACCGGTAGAGCAGTGCCTTGTACTCGCTGCCGAGCGACAGGGTCGTCTCCCGCCACTTGATGCTGTCCCCGGGTTCGGCGCGCAGGTTCAGCTCGGCGCCCGACGTGCCGACGATGTGGTCGTGGCGGGTGGTCATGTAGATCAGGCGCGGGTCGACCTGCGTAGGCGCGTCGGGGTTGAGTGACGCGTTGGGGTTCTGTTCGACGATCGTGGCCGCGTCGAACGAGATCAGTACGTTGAGTTCAGCCATGTCTTGCCCCCTTCAAGTACGGGATTCACCTGGTGTGGGAGGGCTTCGGCACCTTGTATGCCATCGCCCGTGGGTAGTCGTGGCGGTGCAGTCGGACGCGGACCAGGAGCGGTCCGGCGTTGAGCGGGTCGGCCGGGTCGGTGAGGCGGTCCAGGAGGTCGTCGAGTTCCGCGGTGTGCGCGACGGTGACACCGTTCGCCGGGGTGTGCTTGCCGGCGAAGACGGCCGCGAGGCGGTCGTAGTGCCAGGGGTGGAGGACGTTGTAGAAGTCCGGGTCGGCCGCGTCCTGGTCCGCGTAGTACGCCGGGTGCACCAGCATCTGCTCGACGCCGTAGAAGTGGCCGTTGTCCATGACGAACACCACCGACCGCAGCCCGTGCCTGGTGTGCGTGGAGAGTTCCTGGCAGGTCTCCTGGAAGGCGCCGTCGCCGACGAACACCATCGGGCGGGCGTCGCCGCGCTCGGGGGCGAGTGCGGCGCCGGTGGCCGCGCCGACCGACCAGCCGATGGACAGCCAGCTGACCTGCGACAGGAACCCGCCCGCCGGCAGGGACAGGTTCATCGAGCCGATGAGGGAGAACGCGGCGTCGGAGACGACCGTCCAGTCCTCTCGCGTCTCGTGGTTCAGGAAGTGGTTGAGCCGGTCGAACACGGCGTCGTAGGTGAGGCGTTCGGCACGCCGGTGGGGCGAGCGGCTGCTGTGCAGTGAGGCTCGGTGGTGTTCCAGGCCCGCCGGACGGTCCTCGCGCGAGCCGTGGTGGGCGTAGGCCTCCGCGTAGTAGTCGGCGGCCAGGCCCCCCGAGCCGTACGCCTTCACCAGCGCGTCCTGGAGGGCGGGCAGCAACTGTGTGAGCTGGACGTCGGGGAAGTAGGAGGTGCCGACGCTGACTCCGCCGTGCGCGGCCATCACCCAGTCCTCGCCGACGCACTGCTCCCCGCCGAGGTTCTTCGACGTGGACCATGCGCCGAGCCCGATGCGGCAGGTGGCCCAGTCCTTGAATACGGCATGCACGTCCGGGTGGCTGGCGCCGCCGTTGTAGACGCCGTGGAACTGCGGCAGGTCCTCGTCGACGACGGCCTTGGCGCCGACGGTGGTGCAGAACGGCACGCCCGTCGCCTCGACCAGATCGATGAGCTGCCCGCCCAGGCGGAACCGGTCGATCTCCTCGCCGGCCCAGACGATCGGTCGGGGCCTGCCGTCCGGGCCGGGGTGCTCCTCGACCAGGGTGAGGACCGCCTGCACGGCCTTGTCCAGCATGGGCTGGTTGCGCGCGCTGAACGGCCGCTCCCGGGGGACGATCGGTGCCTCCGGCTCGGGGCAGGGCTCGTCCCAGAGGTCCTCCATGACCTCCAGGTAGACCGGCCGGCGCTCGGACAGGCACGCGGTGAGCGCGGCGTCGATCTGGCCGGGGGCGAGACCCGGGTTGGAGATGACCTGCGCGTCCACGGTGACCTGCCGGTAGACGTCCAGGTTGCTCTCCGGGCGGGGGCTCATGTGCGAGGTGAGCAGGCCGACCGCCCGGTAGTTCTGCCACTGCTCGTAGGGCGGGGAGGCGTTGACGGCGACGAGCGGGACCTGTTCGACGTAGGCGCCGCCGCACGCGTTGAGCAGGTTGAAGGCGCCGACGCTGTAGGTGACGGCGGCCGCGCCGATGCCGTGGATACGGGCGTAGGCGTCGGCGGCCTGGCCCGCGCCGCCCTCGGTGGGGGTGCCGACCCACTCGATGTCGCCCTCGGCCCGCAGGGTGGTCAGGAACGGGCCGAGGTGGTTGCCGGGGACGCCGAAGAGGTGGGTGATGCCCAGTTCGGCCAGGCGCCGGGCGAGATAGCGGGCGACCGTGCACCCGGGGTCGATCGCGCTCACGAGCGGCCCCCTTCCCGGTCCGCGCCCGGGGTGGTGACCGGCGGGGCCTGGTGGACGGCGAGGGCCGCACGCACGGCGCTCTCCAGGGCGCCCTCGATCCAGGCGTGCTTGAGGGAGGTGTGCTCTCCGGCGAAGTGCACGGGGCCTTCGGGCCGGGAGACGTCCAGGTGGAAGCTGGTCATCTGGTGCGCGGTGTAGATGGCGGCCTCGCCGAAGGCGTACGGGTCGCGGGCCCAGCTCTTGGTGGCGCCGCGTCCGGTGAAGAACACCTCGATGCGGGGGCCGTGCAGCGCCTGGAGGTTGCGCAGGGCGTAGACGTAGCGTTCCGCGTCGCGCATGGAGTCCCAGCGGGCGGCGTCGTCGGACCAGCAGTACGAGGCGAGCACGACACCGCCGGTGCTGCCCTCGACCCGGTGCGAGGGGTAGTACATGAACCTGTTGGGGTTGTCGGTGGCCGAGCCGCCTCCGAAGCAGTGGGTGGCGGGGCGGAGCGCGGGACCGCGCAGCGGCATGGTGCTGTTGAGCTGCCGCATCTCCTCGGTGACGCTGCTGTCCTTGACCGCGGCACCGAGCAGGCCGCTGCCCGCCGGGGCAGCCCCCGCCTCGGCGAGCGAGAGGGCCTCGCCGGTGCCCTGCTCGCCGCCCAGTTGGTAGTACTCGTACAGGCCGGGTGCGATGCGGTCGAGTTCGTCGCGCCAGTCGTCCTCGGTGAACTCCCACCACCGGTGGCTGAACTCCAGCAGCACCTTGGTGGCCTGGTCGTAGTGGGTCTCGATGATCGCGCGGCGCTTCTTGTACGACATCGACGGGACGATCTCCACGAAGCGCAGGGCGGAGAACGGGATCGTGACGATCGCCAGGTCGGCCGTCCACAGGCGCGGCAGGGCCTGTGGATCGTTCTCGGTAACGGTCTGCACGGCCACGCCCCAACCGTCGGGTCCGACCGCGCCGGTACCCTCGGGGTCGGTGTCGCGGCTGGGGTCGTGGAACTCCAGGCGGATCATGCGGTGGCCGAGCCGCACCTCGTCGCGCAGGCCCTGGTGGAGGGCGTGCGGCAGGCGCCAGCTGCCGCCGGGTATCTCCCAGTAGCGGACGCCCGGGTTGATGTCGCTGCGGCTCAGGAAGCTGTGGAAGAACGAGAGATGCAGCCGCGAGGACATGTTCTCCAGCGTGCCGACGGCCTCGATCGCCTCGTCGCTGAGTCCGGCGTGGTCGCGCAGGAAGCCGCCCATCGAGTAGCCGTCGAAGTCGCGGATCACCCGCGCCCAGCCCTCGACCCACTCCTCGAGGGGCTTGTTGACGCGCTTGCCGTCGACGACGTCGGAGTAGTAGTCGCGCACGCTCTCCAGCGCGTCGTCGACCATCTTCACGACGGGGGCGCGGACCTCGTCGCCGGTGAGGTGGAAACCCTCGTTGATCCGCTCGGGGCCGGCGGCGTAGTCGGCCCGCCGCACCTGGGTGCGGTTGGCGCGGATCCAGGAGTTGCCCCGCTTGTCGGGTTCGCGGAAGTCGGGGCTGTCGTCGCCGTAGCTCCAGGTCCGGCCGGTGAACGAGGTGTACGTCACCGGGGGCACGGGGACGTCGGGGCCGCTGCCGGTGCCGGGGGCCACGTCCACGTTGTAGAACTGGCGGCGGCCGAGCCCGAGTTTGTCGACCAGGGCGAGGACCAGGGGGTGGAAGTCAGGCAGCCGCATGGCACCGGCCTCGGCGTACTGGGCCGGGTCGTCGAACGGCTGGTGGTGTTTGGTGGCCCGGAAGGTCTTGATGCGCCCGCCGACCCGGCTGGCGTTGGCCTCCAGAATGGTGACGTCGTGTCCGGCGTCCTTGAGCAGCCGGCCGGCGACGAGGCCGGTGATGCCGGCGCCGATGACGAGGATCTTCTTGCGCGGGTGGTGGGTGGGGCCGAGGCGGCCCGTGTCTATCAGGGTGTGCAGGTAGCCGAGTTTGAGGTCGGTGCCATCCGGCCCGACGAGGAGGAGTTCACGGGCGAGCCTGAGGCAGGTCTGCCAGCGGGCACGGGTGGCCGAGTCGTCCCGAGGTAAGTCGGTCATAGTCAGCGATCGTAGATATGCCGGAACGATTCCGTGGTTTCTCTCGCACATAAAGTCCGGAAATCAGCGATCGCATTGCCTGACGGAATTTTACCTTGCTCGAATTTCTTTGCGAAATACGGGAGATTCGCCAGGGACGGAAGGTAAAGGAGCGCGAAAAGACCCCCATCACCAATTCACTTGCGGAATACGGAAATCCTGAGGGCCTGGGGCCCTCCGGACGGTCACGCGGGTTCGGGAACCCGGCGGTGGCCCGCGAAGACTACGAGTGCGCCGACGAAAGCAAGGCCCGCCAGGACGCTGCCGAAGACGGTCGCCCCGGCGGGCAGTCCCACCGCGTCCATGAGGTAGCCCGTGGACACGGGCAGGAGACCGGCCGGGAGGTAACCGCCCACGTTCAGCGCGGCGTTGGCCTCGGCGAGGCGCCGCGGCGGGACGGTGGAGTTGAGCAGGGACAGGCCGCCGAGCTGGCCCATGCCCTGGCCGGCCCCGGCGAGCAGGGCGGAGGCGGCGAGCAGGTCGACCGAGGAGCCGCGCACGGCGACGATCAGCGCGGCCATGCCGAGGGTGGTGCTGATCGCGCCGGCGGTCAGGATGGTGCGCCGGGGCAGCTTCCGCACGGCGAACTGGACGCCGGTGGCGGCGAGGAACATCGCGAACGCCATCGCCCCGGAGACGATCCGGCTGGTGGTGCCGAGCAGTTCGGTCAGCAGGGTGGGCCCGAGCGACAGCACGAAGGACGTGGCGGTGATGCCGGGCGCGAACACCGCGATGCCCAGGGTCAGAGGGACGCCGTTGCCGCGCGGCACGCCGGGCAGGCGCACCCAGGCGCCCTCACCGGGCGCGGCGGGACGGCGTACGGGCATGCGCAGCACGGCGAGGACGGCCGTGGCCAGCAGCACCGCCTCGACGGCGAAGACGGTCACGGTGGGCGCCGGCAGCGTCTCGGACAGCAGGCCGGCGAGCAGCGGACCGAGGCCGGCCCCGAAGACCATCGCGCAGGACGCGAGCAGCGCGGCCAGTCGCCCGCGCTCCGGGCCCGCCACGTCCGTCACGGCGGCCATGCCCGCGGAGACGACGGCGCCGACGGCGATCCCGGTGAACAGCCGGGCGACGATCAGCGCGGTGACCGTCGTGGCCGTCGCGAAGATCGCACAGGCGGTGAGCGCCAGGGCGAGGGCGGGCAGCAGCACGGGCTTGCGTCCCAGCCGGTCCGAGACCACGCCCGAGACGAGCAGCGAGCCGAGCAGCCCGACGATGTAGAAGGCGAAGACGACGGTCAGGGTGCCCTTGGAGAACCCGATGTCGCGCTGCCACAGCACGTACAGCGGGGTCGCCGCGTTGGACAGCACGAAGACGGCGGTGACCGGCCACGCCGCCAGCCACACCCACCAGGTGGGGGTACGGGGTGCGGCCTGACTTTCCGACATGGTTGGTCCCTCCGACGAGCTCAGTACGAGTTTTTTCGAACCTAGCATGCAGTACGATGAAACTCGTACAAGCGATTCGGATGACAGGGAGCTGCCCATGCCCGCGACGGCTCACGACGTGCCGGTCATCAAGGTGGTGCCGGAGCCGGAGAACCTGCCGGAACCGCTGCCCGAGCCGGCGGTCGAGGAGCTGCGCCTGGAGACGGTGCTGGGCGCGCTGAGCGACCCACTTCGCCTGACGATCGTGCGCAAGCTCCTCCTTGAGTCGGAGGCGTTCGACCACACCTGCGGCTGGTTCGGCCTCGACCGCCCCAAGTCCTCGCTCACCCACCACTTCAAGGCCCTGCGCGAGGCCGGCATCACCCGTCAGCGCCAGTACGGCCTGGAACGCCGCAGCCACGTCCGCGTCGCAGATCTCAACGCCCGCTTCCCCGGCTTGTTGGATCTGGTGGCGGCGTGGACCCCGGACACGCCCTGAGCCGACGCGAGAGCCGCCACCGACGACCGCCCGGACGCGTTGTTCAGCCCGCGGGCCGGGTGGCCGAACAATCCGTGCCGCGACTGAACTGGGCTCGCCGGGAAGGGCCGCAGCATGGAGAGGGGTCGTCGGATGGGCAGGAGCAGGGGCATCGCGGTCGTGGTCGCCGGGCTGGTGCTGGCCGTTGGGGGTTGCGGGGACGGCGGGACGGACGAGAAGGCCGCCAAGGCGTCGGGTGAGCCGAAGCCGACCCGGTCGCCGTCATCGTCGCCGTCGCCGTCGGCCGAACTCGTGGAGTGGGTCGGCGACATGTGCGAGTCGACGGTCGCGCTCGAGAACCTGCGGAAGGAGAGCGCCGCGGATCTGAAGGAGATCCGGAACTCGGACGACAAAACCGGGATGCTCGCCCACGCCCGCGCCCTCAGTTACCTCTCCACGACACCGGCGGACGTGGAGACCGTGGCCGGCGACCTGGAGGCCTTCGGTCCGTCGGGCGTTCCCGCGGCCGACCGGCTGCGCGACGCCCTGCGGAAGAAGGTGAGGAGTGTCGCGAACGAGCTCGAAGCCCGGTCACCGGCGGTGGGCCTCGAGTACGCCGAGAGCACTGTCGCGGACGTCGACAAGCGGGTCCAGTCCCTCACCCCGCCCGAGCCGGACCTGCCCGCGCTGACCAAGAAGGTTCCGCGGCTCGCGGCGGCGTACCAGCAGGCCGGGAGTTGCGCGCCGGGCTGGAAGTCCGACGGGTCGTCCGGGGAGGGGGACTCGGCCGCGCCCGACCCCACCGGCCCGCTGCCGAAGGCGGCGGACGGCAAGAACTACGCGGCCTGCTCGGACGGTGCGTGCGAGGTCCTGGTGACCTCCACGGCGGACATCACGGCGAAGGGCACGAAGGTGCACGTCATCGTGGCGGACGACTCCGTCACCTTCCAGTCGGGGGGCGGCCTGATGCAGTTCGGCGGCGCGGGCGGTGAGGCCGGGTTCGGCAACGGCCTGAAGGCGACCGTCGTCGCCCACGACAAGGACGGTGCCGTGCTGAAGTTCTCCCGCTCGTAAGCACCGCTACCGGTCTTCGCAGACCTCCCTGTAGGGGAGTTGCGGCAGATGCTCCTCCCAGTCGGCCCGGGTGAGAATCCCGCCGGTGTGCTCGCAGACGTACTTGGCCGCGCGGTCCTCGTCCAGCGTCCACACCCGGGCCGTCAGGTCGTAGCCGGCGGAGGCGAGGGCGTCGCCGCGCGGGCTGAACACGACGGTGGTGACGGTGTCGAGGTGGCCGGTGAGTTCCTGGCCGGACGGCTCGGCCCGGGCCGGGTCGGACACGTCCCACAGGCGGACCGTGTGGTCGCCGCTGCCGGTCGCGAGCGTGTCGCCGTCCGGGGCGAAGGACAGGGCTCGGACAGCCGCGCGGTGTCCGGCCAGTTCCTCTCCCAACGGGCGTGCGCGGTCCCGTCGTTCGACGTCCCATACGTCCCACAGCCGCACGGTACGGTCGTCGCTGCCCGTCGCCAGTGTCCTCCCGTCCGGGGCGAAGGCCACCGCTTCGACCGACTCGTCGTGTCCGGTGAGGGCGGCGCCCGCGGGCCGGGCCCGCGTCCTGTCGCCGGCCACGTGCCACAGGCGGGCCGTGGCGTCCTCGGCGCCACTGGCCAGGAGGCGGCCGCTGCGGGCAAAGGCCACCGAGGTGACGGCGTCCGTGTGGCCGCGCAGCGGTGCGCCGAGCGGCCGTGCCCGGTCCGGTCGCCGTACGTCCCACAGCCGGACCGTGTCGTCCTCACCGCCGGTGGCCAGGGTGCGGCCGTCCGGCGCGAACGCGACGGCGTCGACTCCCCCGTCGTGTGCGCGCAGGGGTTCCCCGAGCGGCGCGGGGCGGTCGGGCGTGGAGACGTCCCACAGGCGTACGGTGCCGTCCGCGGAGCCGCTGGCCGCCGTACGGCCGTCCGGTGCGAACGCGACGGCCAGCACCCGGTCTTCGTGGGTGAGGGTCCGCGGCAGCCGGCGCGGGCGGTCCGGGCGGCGTACGTCCCACAGGCGGACCAGCCCGTCGTCGGTGCTTGCGGCGGCGAGCAGGCGGCCGTCGGGGCTGTAGGCGACGGCGGTCACCGGGTTGGTGAAGTCGGTGAGGACGGTCGGCGGCCGGTGCCAGAGCAGGACGCCGCCGTCGGCGCCGGTGCTGGCGAGGGAGCGGCCGTCGGGGCTGAAGGCGACCTCCCACACGGGCTCCGTGTGCCCGGTCAGCGGCTCCCCGAGCCGCTGTGGATAGGCGGGGTTGGCCACGTTCCACAACAGGGGCGCGTCGTCCTCGCCCGCGCTCGCCAGCGTCTCCCCGTCGGGGCTGAACGCGACCGACATGACGGGCGCGGTGTGCCCGGTCAGCGGTTCGCCCAGTGACGTGAGCCGGCCGGCGTCGGACGCGTCCCACAGCCGTACGGTCTCGTCGAAGCCGGCGGTGGCCAGCGTGCGGCCGTCCGGCGAGAAGGCCAGGGTCCACACCGGGGCGGTATGGGCGCGCAGGGGCTTGCCGAGCGGTGCTATCCCGTCGTTCTCGCCGTACCGCCACATCCGGACTGTGCCGTCATAGCCCGCCGTCGCCAGGGTGTTCCCGTCCGGGGCGAACGCGACCGCGCGGACGCTGCGGTCCTCCGAGTCGTCGGCCGCGGCGGGCTTGCCGAGGGGCGTGGGGCGGGCCGGGTCGGTCAGGTCCCACAGGCGTACGGTGCCGTCGTCGCCGGCCGTGGCCAGGGCTCGGCCGTCGGGGGCGAAGGCGGCGGAGACGATGTTCTCCTCGTCGTGGCTCGCCAGCGGCCGGCCGAGGGGGCGGGGGTGCTCCCGGTCGCGCACGTCCCACAGCCGGATGGCGCCGCCTTCGCCGGTGGCCGCCAGCAGGTCGCGGCCCGCCGGTGCGAAGGCGACCGCGCCGACCCGGTCCGTCCCGAGCCGCAGCGGTTCCCCCAGGGGCTTGCCGCCGGTGTCCCACAGCAGGACCGTGCCGTCGTGGCCGCCGGCGGCCAGGGTGCGGCCGTCGGGCGCGTACGCCACGGAGCTGCCGGTCCCGAAGTGGCCGGGCAGCCGCGTGGCCAGGACCCGGCCCGCGTCCGAGGCCAGGCGGGTCCGCAGGTCCGGGGTGGAGCGCATGCGGTAGGCGGCCACGTCGAGCCGGGCGGCCAGCCCGGCGTGGGTGTCGCGGACCCGGTCGGCCTCGGCGGTGAGCTGCCCGAACACCGCGTCGTCCCGTTCGGCCTGCGCGCTCTCGCGGGCCTGGAGGGCGACGACGGCGGTGCCGGTGGCGAGCAGGGCGAGCGCGGCGAGCACGGCCACGACCGTGCGGCGCAGCAGCACGGCGCGCTGCCGGCGGCGAAGGGAGGTGGTGAGGAACCGCCGTTCCAGCGGGGTCAGTTCGTCGGTGCCGGGGGCGGCGCCGTCCGCCGGGAAGGCGTCGCGGGCGGCGGACAGCCGGGAGCCGGCGTAGAGCGCGGCGTTCTCCTGCCCGAGGTCCTGCCAGGTGCGGGCCGCCTCGGAGAGCGCGCGGTGGACGCGCAGCCGGTCGCGTTCGGCGTCGATCCAGGCGCGCAGGCGGGGCCAGGCTGTGATGAGGGCCTCGTGGGCGAGGTCGACGGTGCCGTCGTCGAAGGTGATGAGGCGGGCCCGGGCCAGGCGTTCCAGGACGACCCGGGTGTCGGTGGGGTCGCCGAAGTCGAGTTCCGCGTGGTCGGTGGGGCGGCGGGTGTCGGCGGTCCCTCCCCCAAGCTCTCGGCTTCGCTCGAGCAGGGGGGACCCCCATCCGGGCGCGATGAGGCGCAGCAGGATACGGCGGGCCAACTCGGCTTGTTCCGCTGTCAGTTCCCCGTACACCTGCTCGGCCGTCCGGACGACGGCGCCGTGCAGTGAGCCTGCCGCCTCGTACGCGGTCTCGGTCAGGGCCCGGCCGCTGCGGTGGCGCCAGGTCTCCAGTAGGGCGTGCGACATCAGGGGCAGTCCGCCGGGGGCGTCCTCGACCTCGTCCAGGAGGCGCTCGGTCAGGGCGCGTTCGACGATCAGGCCGGCCGCGGCGGCCGGGCGGACGATGGCCTCCCGCAGTTCCGCCCGGCTCATCGGCCCGGCGAGCAGCGTGGCGTCCTGCAACGCGGCGGTGAGCCCGGGGTGTTCGGCGCACCGGCCGAGGAAGTCGGCCCGCACCGCGATGACGACGCGCAGCCTGCTGTCCGCGGCGGTGGCGGCGACGAGGCGGTCGATGAAGGCGGCGCGGTCGGCCGGGTCGGCGCCGAGGGTGTACAGCTCCTCGAACTGGTCGACGATCAGCCAGGTGTCGGCGTCGGTGTCCGGTACGGGTTGCAGCCGCTCGGCGTGCGTGCGCAGCGGGTCCGCGCCGGGGGTGAGGATCCGTACGGCCGCGGGCGGCACGTCATCGTCGCCGGCCGCCCGCAGCCGGGGGATCAGGCCCGCCCGCAGCAGCGACGACTTGCCGCTGCCGGAGGGGCCGAAGACGGCGGTGAAGCGGCGCTTGCGGTTCAGCTCGGTGAGCCGCTCCACGAGCCGGTCGCGGCCGAAGAACAGTTCGGCGTCGCCCGGCTCGAACCGCGTCAGGCCGCGGTAGGGCGGCCGGGCGGTGTCGTCGGCGGCGGTCTCGGCGGCCAGTTCGCCCGACGCCTCGCGCCAGCGCCGCTCCCACTCGGCGAGGTCACCGCCGCACGCCTTGACGTAGGCGAGCGTCACCGCGCGGGTGGGCAGCTGTTTGCCCGCCGCCGCCTGCGACAGCGTGGTCACCCCGTACCCCGCCCGCCGGGCCATCTCCCGGTAGGTGGGCCGGCCCGCGGCCTCGCGCAGCGCACGCAGCCCGGCGGCGAACCGCTGCACCGGCCCGGCCTCCGGATCCAGCTCACCCTCGGCGCGACCCGGCCCTGTTCGTCCCGGCACCCCCCGCCCCCTCACCTCGTACGCCCTCCACGACCTTCGACCGTATCGGCGTCCGTGACACGGGCGTTCACCTGATCCTCACGCTTCCTCCAGGTCACACGGTCCGGTTCACGCCTCCGGGTTGTTCGGTGCCGGGAGAGGGCCAGCCGAACAACGGCGCACGGCGGTCGAATGGCCGAAGGACGGCCGGGACGGCCACGGGGCGGCGGTCCGAACCCTGCGAGGGGAGGGTTCGGGCCGCACCGCGTCCGCACACACCCGCGACAAGCTGGAGGAGAGCCATGTACGGACGACATCGCACCCGTCACCTCGCCGTGGGGCTGGGCGCGGCGGCACTCACGATGACGCTCACGGCGACGACGGCACCCCGGTCCGCGAGCACCGCGGCACAGCGGTATGGCTGGGGGGACCCGCTCCCCGCGTGGTCGGACGAGTTCGGCTACGGCTCCGAGGCCGGCCCCGCCGTACCGGACCGCGCCAAGTGGCGCCTGGCCGGCGGCGGCCCCGGCAAGTGCTGGCCGGGCCACAGCGACAACGGCCGCCGCTGCGACGCCAACACCCGCGTCGTCGGCGGAGTCCTGCGCATGACCGGCGAGGCGGACGGCGACACCGGCTGGCTCGCCTCGCAGTACGGCCAGAAGTACGGCAGATGGGAGGCCCGGGTGCGCTCCCGGGCCACCGCTCCCGACAACGGCCGGCCGTACCACCCGCTGCTGATCCTGTGGCCGGACTCGAACGAGCATCCCGAGGACGGCGAGTACGACTACCTGGAGAACGGCGCCCCCGGCGAGAGTTGCGCCGAGGCGTTCCTGCACTATCCGCACCCGCGGGACGTGCCCGTACAGCAGGAGCACGCCCGCAAGTGCGGGGTGGACCTGTCGCAGTGGCACAACGTGGCCGTCGAGTGGACCCCGGACCACCTGCGCGGCTTCATCGACGGCGAGGAGTGGTTCCGCTTCTCCGACGGCGCGAACGCGAACCGCGACTGCATCCAGTGCGCCCCGTCGATGCACCAGACCATCCAGCTCGACAACTTCCACGGGGACGGCCTCCAGGGCGCCGTCTACGAAGTGGACTGGGCGCGGGTCTACGACCTGCCGGACGACGAGGGCGTGAGGTGACCGCGATGCCGGACTCCACGACGACGCGTATGCCGAAATCCCTGATCTTCGTCCTCGTCCTGGCCGCCGGACACGCGCTCGGCAACGTCTTCGGCGGCTGGGCGGTCATCGACGAGAACCAGAGCAAGCTGGACCACGGGCAGGACCTGCTGATGCCGATGGCCCTGGCCTGGTTCGTGGCGCTGTTCTGCTGGGGCCTGGCGGCACTCCAGGTCGTCTGTGTCGTCCTGGCGCGGGGCCGCCGCCTCTGGGTCCGTGTGGTGCTCATCGTGTGCCTGTCCTTCGCGGCCCTGGGGATGGTCCTCGCCTTCCTCGGCTCGCTGGTCGCCGGGGCACCCGGCCTCCCGGCGTTCCTGATCGCGTTCGCGGACCTGGCGGCCCTGTGGACGGTGAGCGGCGAGACGGGCCGCCGGTACTTCTCGGTACGCGCTCCGGCTCCGGGGGTGACCACCACATGACCTACCCGGCGTACGACCCACCGCGGCCCCCGGCCCCCGCCGGCCCGCCGGCGTCCCCGGCCGGCTCCCCGGCGTCCCCCGCCGACCCGCCGGCCGTGGCCCTCGGCAACGCCACGCTGCTCGGCATCGGCTATCTGCTGCTGCGCCGGTGGCGCCTGGCGGCCATCGCCGTGCTCGGCACGGCCGTACTCCTCGACCTCACCGCCTCCACCGCCGAGACCGGGTACGAGATCCTGCTGCTCCTGTGGTGGGCGGCCGGCATCGCCCACGGCTGGTTCCTGGCGCGTCGCCGCCCGGAGCAGGCGGTACGACGCGGGCAGCGCGCGGGCACGCTCGCCCTCGCGCTCGTGGTGGTGCTGACCGCCGTACTGCTCCGTGCCGACGCGTACGGCATCGCGGGCCGCGTGACCGAGGCCCGCGAGGGCGGTGACTGCGAGGCGGCCGTCGCCGCGCAGGGCGAGGTTTGGTGGGGCCACCGTCTGGCGGGCGCGCCGGTGGTGGAACCCGGCGACGCGGTGGTGCAGGCGTGCCACCGGCTGGACGGGGCGGCGGCCACCCTGGCCCGCGCCGCGCGCAGGGGCAGCACCGAGGACCTGGGGCGGGGCTTCGGCACGCTCGCCGGTGTCCTCAACGAGCCCGGCAACGAGCAGACCGTCAGGACGGTCCTGGACACCTTCCTCGACGGCCTGCCCACCGACGACTCCTGCGACACCGCCGCCCTCACCGCCTGGCTGCGCGACCGCGGCCCCACCCGCGACGTCCTGGACCGCTCCGCCGACACGGCGGCACGCACGGAACCCGCCGCCCTGGTGGGATGCGGCGACCACCTGATGACCGAGGACGCCTGGCAGCAGGCGCGGACGCACTACCGGCAACTCCTCGACGCCTACCCGGACGACGCCCGCACGGACGAGGCCCGCGACGGCGTGCGCAAGGCCACCCTCGCCATCGAACTGGACCACGTGCGCGGCCTGGTCGACAACACGTACGGCGCCGACTCCGGCTACTGCTCCAAGCCCGCCAAGTACAGCGGAGCCCCGCCGTACCGCAAGGGCGCCAACCGCGCCCTGTTCCTCGGCGACTCCGAGTACACCGACAAGCTCCCCGGCTCCTGGCGAACCGGCGACCCGGCCAAGGCCGCGCTCGTGGTCTGCGCGGACGCGGCGGAGAACGGAGCCGCCGTGGAGAGCTGCTACTACGAGAACGACAAGTCGAAGTACCTGCCCCACCAGGTGACCTTCCACAAGGTCAAGATCCCCCTGAAGGTCTACGAACTGCGCACCGGCAAGCGCCTCGACCCGCGCTCGGTCCAGATAGGCGGCGGAAGCTGCCCGAGCGTCCTGCGCTACGAGTACTACATGCACGACTTCGGACCGGGCGACCAGTTCGTCTCCACGTCCAAGTCGGGCGTACGGGACGCGTTCCGCCCGGTCGTCCGACGGTGACCGTCCGGACTCCCGGCCCGTCACGTCACGCCCGCCGCATCCGCCGCAGCGCGGCCCGGGCCGGGAGAACGGTGGCCGCCGTGCCGAGCAGCAGACAGCCGGCCACCACGCCCGCGCCCCAGGGCCAGGCCACCGACAGCTCGACCGGCAGTCCCAGTTCCCGGCGCAGTCCCCGGGCCGTGCCGAACAGGGCGGGTGCGGCCACCGCCAGGCCCAGGGCGGCGCCCAGGGCGACGACGCAGCAGGTCTCGGCCGCGAGCGTCAGCAGCACCTGGCGCGGTGTCGCACCGGACAGGCGCAGGACGCGGAGGTCCCGCACCCGGCCCGCGGTCGCCGTCAGCACGGTGGAGGCGACGGCGATCATGGTGTAACCGGCCGTGATGGCGACGAGGATCAGGGTGAACAGCCACACCAACCGGTCCTCCTCGGCGTCGTCCGAGGCCGCGTGGACCGCCACCGGGACCTCCTTGGCGCCGAGTCCTGAGAGGGACGGCGTCGGCGCGGCGGTGGTGCGGTAGACGACGTCCGCGAGGGCCGACGGGTCGTGGGCGCGTACCAGCTCACGTGGCAGGAACACCTGGTACGGCATCGAGTCGTCCAGCACGGCTCTCACGCGCAGGTGCCGGGTGCGGCCGTCCTCGAAGGTGAGGGTGGCGGTACCGCCCTCCCGCCAGCCGTGCGCGGCGGCCACGGCGGCGGTGACGACGACGGTGTTCCCACGGGGTGCCCGCGCCCGGTACGTCTGCCCGAACCCGGGCGTCACGCCGGCCGCCGACAGGGCCGCCCTGCCCTCGCCGCCGTAGACCGTCGTCGACAGCAGCGCCGTGCCCTCGACCCGGTCGACCACGGCGTCCGACAGGCCCGGTGTGCCCCGGGGCACGACGGCCGCCTTTGCCCGTACGGCCGCGGCCTGCCGGGTGGTGTCGGCGCTCTGGGTGGTCTGCACGGCGCTGGTGATCAGCACGGCGAAGGCGACGGTCGCCAGCACCGGGGCGATCGTGGCGGAGGTGCGGCGCACCGAGGTGAGCATGTTCTCGCGTACGAGCACGGCCGTGGCACCGGGGCGCCGGGCGAGCGGCCGGGTCAGCGCCCCGATCACGGGCCGGGTCAACACCGGCAGAAGGAGGGTGAGTCCGGCGGTCAGGCCCATGGCCGCGCCCAGGACCAGCAGGACCATGGCGTCGGCCCCCGCGACGGCCGTACCCGCCGAGCAGGCCGCGCCCAGGCCCGTCGCCGCCAGCCCCGTGACCCACCGGCGGCGGGTCATCGGCCGGCTGTCCACCTCGGCCTCCCGCATCGCCTCCAGCGGCTTCACCCGGGAGGCCCGCCGCGCCGCCGCACCCGCTCCGGCCAGTGCCACGGCCACGCCCAGGGCCCAGGCGGCGGCCGGTACCCACCACCGGATGCCCACCTCGAAGCCGGCCGGCTGGAAGCCCGCGTCGATCAGCAACCTGGTCATCGCGGGCGCCAGCGCCACTCCCGCGACCGCCCCCGCCCCGGCGCCGACGACGCCCACCGCCAGGGCCTCCCCGTACACCAGCCGCCGCACCTGCCGGGGTGTCGCGCCGATCGTGCGCAGCAGGCCGAACTCGCGGCGCCGCTGGGCGACGGCGAACGCGAACGTCGAGGACACGTTGAAGACGGTGACGAAGGCGGAGAGCAGCGCCATGGCGGTGAGCACCTGGCCGCCGATCCAGCGGGTCATCTCGTCCTGCTTCGGCGCGAGAGCGTCACGGGAGACTCCGGTCAGGACGGTGCCGTCGTCGCCGACGGCGCTCCGGGCGGCGGACGCCACCCGGGTGGGGTCGGTGCCGGGGTCGAGGACCAGCCCGATGGTCCGTACCCCGCCCGCCAGTTCGGCGGCCCGCCGGTCGGTGACGTAGTAGCCGGGGCCGTCGATCGTGCCGGACACCGAGAAGCGCTGCGGTCCGCGCGCCGTCAGCACCGTGAGGGGCTCGCCCGGCCGGTGCCCGAGGGAGTCGTCCACGACGATCTCGCCGTCTGCCGCCGGCGGCGTGCCCCCGCTCAGGCCGTACGCGGCGAGCGCCGCGGCCGACCAGGGGTGGCCCTGCCGTTCCCCCGTGCGCTGATCGCTGCCGGGCGCCTGCGCGTAGAAGGACCGGTCGGCCACCGCGGCGGCCACTCCCGGCAGCCGGCCGAGCTCCCGCCGCAGTTCCTCGGCACGTTCCGGCGCCCACGGCGGGTTCTCCGTGAACACCCCCGCGGTCGGCGCCCCCGCCGGGCTCCGCACCAGCACCGGCGCCCCCGCGAGCCGCTGCGGCACTCCCGTACCGTCCGACAGCAGCACCAGCGCGCTCATGGTGACGACCGCGACGCCCAGCGCCACGGCCACGAAGGATCCCAGGAAGGAGGTCCACCGCTCCCTCGCGGTCGCCAGGCTGATCACGGCCGCACCTCCAGGGCGGCCGTCCGCGCGGCGATCGCCTCGGCGCCCTCGGCGCCCGGCAGTTCGTCAGCGAGCCGGCCGTCGGCCAGCAGCAGCACCCGGTCCGCGTACGCGGCGGCAGCCGGATCGTGCGTCACCATCACGACCGTCTGTCCGCGGCTGTCCACCAGGTCCCGCAGCAGCCGCAGCACGACCCGGGAGGCCGTGCTGTCCAGTGCGCCGGTCGGCTCGTCGGCGAAGAGGACGGCGGGCCGGGCGATCATCGCCCGGGCGATCGCTACGCGCTGCTGCTGGCCGCCGGACAGCTCGCTCGGCCGGTGTCCGTGACGGTCCGCGAGCCCGACCGCGGCGAGTGCCGCGTGCACTTCGTCCGCCGAGGGGCGTGACCCGGCCAGTCTCAGGGGCAGTTCGACGTTCTGCGCGGCGGTCAGGGCCGAGACCAGGTTGAACGCCTGGAAGACGATTCCGATCCGGTCCCGGCGCAGCACCGTGAGCGCGTTCTCGTCCAGCCCGCCCAGTTCCGTACCACCGATCAGCACCTCGCCGGCGCTCGGCCGGTCGATGCCCGCCGCGCAGTGCAGCAGGGTGGACTTGCCGGAGCCGGAGGGGCCCATGACGGCTGTCATCGTCCCGGCCGCGAAGTCCAGGGTGACGTCGTCGAGTGCGGTGACGGCGCGGTCGCCGGTGCCGTAGTACTTGGTCAGCGACCGGAGTTGGACGGGAAGCGGGGCCGAAGCGCCTTGTCCCGTAGTGGTGTTCGTTGTGGTCATGCCCTCAAGACAACGACGGGGGCCCCGCCCGGCACATTGCCGCCTGGGCGAGAGCCGATACTCCACCTGGCACTACTGCCTCCGTTCCCCGGCGCCGCTACGGTCGACCGCGTGACCACCCGTTACTCAGAGCCTCAGCGTCTCTCAGCAATCCAGGCGTTTCCGTCTGGAAGGTCCGTGACGGTGTCACCAGAGCGCGAGTGGCGCTTCGGTGTCCTGACGACGGTCTCCCGTTTCCTTCCGCCGCTGGTGCGGCAGGCTTGCGCCACCTGCCCGCCCGCCTCGGCCGGTGTTCCGGTCGGGGCGTTGGCGGCGGGTCTTACGGTCGGCTCCATGGGGCTTCGGCGCCGTGTCGGCGCCCTGGTCTCCGGCCACTCCGGTACCAGTGGTGCAGGCCGCCGCGAGGGCGACCAGGTTGCGCGCTGCGTTCTCGTCCCGGTCCATCACCAGCGGGCACTCGTCGCAGTCGAAGACTCTCACGTGCAGCAGCAGCTTGGCTTTCGTTGCGCCGCAGTTCGAGCAGGTCTTGGAGCTGGGGTACCAGCGGTCGGCCACGATGGTGGGGCAGGCGTTGCGCCTGCCCTTGTAAGTGAGCTGGCGCCGGATCTCCCCGAATCCGGCATCGGCCACGTGGCGGGCGAGTCGTTTGTTGCGGAGCATTCCGGCGACGTTGAGGTCTTCGACCACTACGGTGCCGTACTCGGCGCGCACGCGGGTGGTGAGTTTGTGCAGGGCGTCGGTGCGCAGGTTCACCACCCGGTGGTGGAGCTTGTTGCGCTCGCGGTTGGCCTTCTCCCACCGCTTCGACGGCTTCTGGCCGGTCCTGCGGTCCGGTCCCTGCCGACGGGAGACACGGCGGGAGTGGAACCTCAGCAGCTTGAAGGTGCCGTCCAGGTGCTTCGGGTTCGGCTCGTAGCGGATCTCGCCGGAGCTGTCGGCCAGGACGGCGAGGTGCTTGACGCCCAGGTCGATCCCGACCGCCGCATCCGGGCGGGCAACGCGGGTGATCTCCCGGGCGGTCTCGATCTGGAGGGAGACGAACCAGCGCCCGCGCTCATGCCGGACGGTCGCGGACAGGATGCGCGCCGTGCCGGCCTGGATGCGGTCCAGGAGCCTGACGGTGGGTTCGTGGGTGCGGATCGTGCCCAGGCGGGGCAGAGTGACGTGCCGGCCGTCCGCTTCGACGCGGATCGTGCCGGTGGTGAACCGGCAGGCCAGTCGGGCCTTGCGTTTCGGCTTCCGGCGCGGGACACCCACCCGGCACCCCTTGCGTTTGCCCTGCCTGGCCTTGGCGTAGTTGTCGAACGCGGCTGCCGCGTTCGCGAGGCCGGTGTTGTAGGCCTCCTTGGAGTTCTCCTGCCACCAGTCGGCGAATCTCGCATCGGTGGACTTGACCCGGTTGAACTCCTTGCGCAGCGCGGGCAGCGACCACGGCCGCCACGACGTCAGCTCCTCTTCACCGATGCCATAGGTGGCTTCGGCCCTGCGCTGCCACCACGAGGCGGTCACCCACGACACGGCCCAGTTGTAGGCGGCACGAGCGGCACCGCAGTGCGAGCGCAGCGCCCGCTCCTGCCCGGCGTTCGGATCGAGAGCGAACTTGTAGGCCTGCACCACGCAGCCGGGCCGCGCCCTGAACTTCCCGCCCACTCGGCAGCCTCCCCCCGGTTCGAAGAATCCCTCACCGCATCCAACGCACAGCGCCCGCAAAGGTCACGCATTCGATGAGGGAACACTCGTTTCCGTCCACGGGGCAAAGACCAGGGCCACTACAAGGCAGGGCACGCCATGACGCACGGTCTCTGTCGGAGAGCTTCACGCCGTCACGCCACAAGCCGAGAGGGGCTGAGACGTACTGATGGATCGCGCGGCAGCCGTCAGCCCTCGAACGGTCCTGGAGGCCCTCACCCGCAGCCCGTTGGGGTTTCTCCGTACCGCCTGGCCGTGGCGCGCACTGGGGTACCTGCTGTCCGGCGGGGTGTTCGCGACCGGTGTCTATCTCGGTGTGGCCGGGCTGTTCACCGCGCCCATCGGCTCGTTCGCCAGGGTGCTCTGCGCCGGGGCGCTGGTGGTCTTCGCCGTCGCCCTCGCCGGTCCCCTGGAACGCCGCCGCCTCGCTCTCGTCGACCGGGGCGACCGTGACGGCGGTGACGGCGGCGGCAGTGGCGACCGGCAGCGGCCGCGGCACAGTACGCGCACCGCGGGTTACGGCGCCGTGTCCGTCCTGGCGGTCGGCTGGCTGGACCTCGCCGTCGCCCTGGTTTCGCTCGGCATTCCGGGCTTCCTCCTCCTGACGCCCTTCCAGCCCACCGCCCTGCCCTGGCAGACCGTGGCGGGCCCGGTCGCGGGCGCGCTGCTGCTGCCCGTGGCCGCGTATCCCATCGGGGCGTGGGCCGCCGTCCGTGCCGCGGTGGGCCGTGCCGTGCTCTTTCCGAAGGACCGCGAACTGCGCGAGGTCGTACGGTCCCGGGCCCGCCTCGTCGACGCCTTCGAGACGGAACGCCGCCGCATCGAACGCGACCTGCACGACGGTGCCCAGCAGCGGCTCGTCGCCCTCACGATGAAGCTGGGCCTGGCCACCCTCGACCTGCCGCCCGGCAGCGCGGCGGCGCAGCAGGTCGGCGAGGCCCACGCCCTCGCCAAGGAGGCCCTCACCGAGCTGCGCGAACTGATCCGGGGCATCCACCCGCAGATCCTGACGGAACGCGGACTGCCCGCAGCCGCACGGGACATCGCCGGGCGCTGCCCGGTCCCCACGGACCTCGACCTCGACCTCCCGGGCCGGCTGCCGGCCGCCGTCGAGCAGACGGCGTACTACGTGACCGCCGAGGCCCTCACCAACATCGCCCGGCACAGCGGTGCCGACCGCTGCCGCGTCACCGCCCGCTGCCGCGACGGCGTGCTCCGCCTCGACATCGAGGACAACGGCTCCGGCGACGCCGACCCCGCTCGCGGCACGGGCCTCGTCGGCCTCGCCGACCGGATCGCCGCCGCCGACGGCAGAATGCTCCTGTCCAGCCCGCCCGGCGGACCCACACTGCTGAGAGCGGAGATCCCGTGCGCCGGCCCATCCTCCTGAGAGCGGAGATCTGATGCGGCAGTCCCTCCGCATAGTGCTCGCGGAAGACGCCGTCCTCCTGCGGGAAGGTCTCGTCCATCTGCTGGAGCGCTTCGGCCACCGGGTGCTCGCCGCCGTGGGCGACGGCCCGGCCCTGCTCGCCGCCGCCCGGGAACACCGCCCCGACCTGGTGATCACCGACGTCCGTATGCCACCGGCCCAGACGGACGAAGGCCTGCGCACGGCCCGCCGGCTCCAGGCCGAACAGCCCGGGCTGGCGGTCCTCGTGCTCAGCCAGTACGTCGAGCAGACCTTCGCCGACGAGCTCCTGGACGACCGCCGCGCCAGCGTCGGAACGGGCTACCTCCTCAAGGAACGCATCGGCGACGTCGAGGAGTTCGCCGACGCCGTCGCCCGCGTCGCCGCCGGGGCGACGGTCGTCGACCCCGAAGTCGTACGCCAGCTCCTCGCCCGCCGCCGCGACCCCCTGGACCGGCTCACACCCCGCGAACGCGAGGTCCTCGCCCTCATGGCCGAGGGCCGCTCCAACGCGGCGATCGCCCGCCGCCTGGTCGTCACGGACGCGGCCGTGGCCAAGCACATCGCGAGCATCCTCCAGAAACTGGACCTGCCACCGTCGGCCCCCGACGACCACCGCCGCGTACTGGCGGTACTGGCCTACCTGCGCGCCTGACTCCCCACCGGCCCGCCGGTCGAGGGCAAGAACCAGCAGCGGTCCCAGGGGATGGCCTGCTCGATGCGTCAGAACGCATACGTAGCAGTCGGGCCCGCGCAGCATCACATCCGGGGTCTCAGCACGTCGACCTCACAGCCCGGCAGGAACGGGTCGAAGCCGTGCTCGATCAGCCAGCGAACTGCCAGCAGGCTTCGCAACGACCACCACGCGTGGATCACGTCGAGGTCGATGTCGGTGCCATAGCCCGCGACGACGTCGTCGAGGTGCTCCTCGTGTCCGAGCGTGAAGGTGGCAAGGTCGTACAGGGCATCACCCTGGCCCGCCTCGGACCAGTCGATGAAGCCGGTGACCTCGTCGCCGTCGACGAAGACGTGCGCGATCTGCAGATCGCCGTGTGTGAACGCCGGAGTCCACGGCCGGAGCGCAGCCTCGGCGACCTGGCGGTTGTGGGTGACCAGGTCGGCTGGCGGGACGCCGTTCGTCACGAGCAACTCGCACTCGTCGTCGAGTTCCGCCGCCAGCGCGACGATGCTCCGGCCGGCCCGGCCGGGCCGGGGCGGCAGCGGCGCGTCGTGCAGCTTCCGGATGGCGGCGCCCGCCGCGGCCCACGCCGCCGGCGACCCGGTCGACGGCCCGCCGAGGCGCCCAAGCGTCGTCCCCGGGAGTGCGGCGATCGCGAGCACGGGCGGCTGGCGCCACAGGACCTCCGGGGTCGGGACCGGCGCGAGGGACATCGCCTCGACCTCGACGTCGATGCGCGCCTGATCGGCGTCCACCTTCAGGAACACGTCACCGACGCGCAGAGTCGCGCGCTCGGAATGGGCGACAACGACTTTGACCTCATCCATGGGCGACCAGTATCCCGGGGATGATCCCCGACGTAACCGGGTTTATCGCGTGCGATGACGCGGCTGACTGCGTCCCGATACCCGGCGGCCTCGTGCGCGACACCGAACTCTGACGAGGTCAAGCGCGGGGTGGAACGCGCGTGTGAAGATGACCGGCATGACCCGGTTCCCTCGGCAGTCGGCGCCCGTTGACCAGTCCGTGACTGAGGGCTGAGCCCAGCCGTCGAGAACGAGATCGAGGATGCTCAGACGCCCTGAGCCCGAGGTAGATGATGGTCAGCCGACTGGGCGGATCATCACCGTGAGGAGCGGAGATGCCGGCGACGGCTGGCTGTGCCCGATGTCCTCGTATCCCCACTCCCTGTAGAGGGCGTGGACCTTCCCGTCGCCGGCCGCGGGGTTGACCATGAGCGTCACGTACGGCTCTTCGCGCCGCGCAGAGCGATGATTGACGTGCTGGCGGGCCGCCGACTCCAGGCTGAGGACGGCGCCCCCGTCGTGACGAAGTGCTTCCGGCGCGAAGCGCAGTCGGTCCCCGAGGCACGCCGGTTCGCGCGCGCCGCTGTCGAGGACTGGGGGCTCCCGGAACTCGCCGACCCTGCCGAGCTGGTTACCTCCGAACTCGCCTCCAACGCGATCCTGCACGCGCGCCACGCCTCGTTTCGGGTGACCCTGCGCCGCCTCAGCGACGACCAGGTGCAAGTCGCGGTCATAGACCGTAGTTCCGCTCTCCCCAGAAAGGCCGACCCGGGCGGCGACGACGACCACGGCCGGGGCCTGGCCATCGTCGACGCTCTGTCGCAGAGGTGGGGCGCCGAGCCCATGTGGTGGGGCACGCAGAAGGGCAAGAAAGTGTGGGCCGACTTGGCGGTGCCCAAGCCGCCCGACTGCTACGTCCCGATACACCCGAGCCCCCAGACCCAGGTGATCTACGTCCTGATAGTCCTCGCGGTCGCCGCGCTCATCATCGCCGCCACCGTTGCTCAGCGGTAACGCGCATACGCAGGTCTCCCGCCGGTGCGTGACGCGACCGCACAGGCGGGTCTCGACCTCCGACCGTTCGCTCCCTCCTGGGCGGCCGGAGGTTGCTACTTCATGGACAACTGGCAGCCCAGGGAGGCGCCCGTGACCGTCACCGTTCCAGCTGTTCCGGCACAAGGCGTGGAGACGCCGCCCCGCGTGGTCGACGTCTTCGTCTACGCCGCCACGCAGATCCACCGGGCTGCCGCCGAGATATGGCCTGGCGTGCCGGTCGAATTGCAGTGCCACGTGCCGAGCGTCACCGGGTACGTGCACCGCACCCGAGTTGGTGAGCGCACCCTGTACGCGAAGACGTCGCTGCTCGGCGTCTCCCTCGTCTCCCTCCTTCGCGGCGCCTGCGGACCGTGGCCCGCGGTGCTGGAGAAGCAGCGGGAGTACGTGCAGCAACCCGACGGGCTGCTCCAACGGGAGGCCGCACAACTGCGGACCCTCGCCGACCTTGACCAGCCCCGCGTGTGCGCGGTCGCCGGCCTCGCCGAAGGCGTCATCTTCACCGAGCCCGTCGCCGGGCCCTCCCTGGGCGACCTGCTGTTCGTACGGCCGGGAGATACGGCCGAGCTGCTGACCCTGGCGTTCGACGAGTTGCGCCCGCTGCACCGGGCCGGCGCCGCCCTCCGCCTGGACCCGGCCGGCGTCATCGGCGAGCGGAGCATCTCAGGCACATTCCTGCGGAAGTTCAACGGCCTGTCCGGGGCCACCTACGTTGAGCGGGTCGGCGCGGAGCGCCGCGAGTCGCAGACCTGCAAGGAGCTGGCCGAGCTGCTGCGCGGCAGTGTGGAGCGGCTGCGGCGGCTGCGGATGATGCTGCCCGCCCCCGTGGGCACGACGCTGGCGTACGGCGACCTGAAACCGGAGCACGTCGTCTTCTCCGACGGTGCGGACGGACGGCCGGTGCTGCTGGACCCCGGCCTGACGCGCGCGGCCCCCATGGTCGACGTGGCCAAGTTGCTGAGCCGCACGGTCCTGCTCCTTGCCGCCCGTCAGCCCGACGCGGCGACGGCCCGCCAGGTCCTCGACGGCTTCGGCACCTTCGCGTTGGCCCGCACCGTCGGGATGTCCGGCGAAGGACGCCGGTCGTCGCTGCGGCACCTGCTGACGCTGTGGCTGATGGACACCCTGAACATCCTGACGACCTATCTGTCGGCCCCGGCCACGCTGCCGCTGCCGCCCCTCGGCCTGGCGCTCGTCGAGCGGGCTGTGCCGGTCTGCCGTCTGGTGGACTCCGTCAGCGCCGAGCTCGTCAACGGGCCGGCCCGGCGCGACGAGTGGGACCGTGCCCTCGGCGAGGCCATGGCGGTGACGTCATGACGGCCCGGGACGTGGCGGTCGGCATCGTCGGCACCGGCGCCGTCGGGCAGGCCGTCGGCGGTGCGCTGGTGACCGCCGGACTGGCCACTCTGACGCTCGGCGACAAGGGCGCGGGCAAGACGTCCACCGCCCTCGCCCTGGCCGCCATGCACGGACTCCGCCTGCTCGCCAACGACCGCGTGTTCGTCCGGCCCGACGAAGACGGCTGCGTCGACGTGCTGCCGTGGCCGTCGGCCGCCGCGATCGGGCTGGGCCTGCTCGAAGCGCTGAACTGGTTCGAGGTCGTCCGGGAGCGGCTGCGTGGTGGCGAGCAGCTGCACCCGACGCAGCACGAGCGCGTGACGGCCGCCCTCCTCGCCGGCGACCGCACACCGCTGTGGGCGAAGAACAAGGAACTGAAGACGCAGGTCTTCCCTGACCAGTTCGAGCGCTGGTTCAGCGTGCCGCTGGCCGCTGGCGGCGAGGCCGCCGCGCTCATCTTCCCGCGCGTGGAAGCAGGCACCGCCCCGGCCGAGGAGAACGTCGTCCGGACGCTGGAACAGGGCGACTTCATGAGCGGCGAGACGGAGGACCGGTACCCGGACGTCTTCGGTCTCGTCGGGATGGACGGCGGGGGATCCGACCGGGCCCGCCAGGAGGTCACCCGGCGCTTGGCCGCGCTGCCGCACCACGCCGTGGTTCTCGGGCACGACGTGACCGCCAACGCCGACTTCCTGGCCAAGCTCGTCGGAGTGTGACGTTGCTGCCCGGGCCCCGACACAGGGCCCGGGCAGCACGCACATGAGCCGGAAGCTCTGCTCATCTTCTCCATCGCCGCGGCGAGCTGCTCGCGACCGGGCGCGAGGACGGCACCCGCGTCGGCCAGGCTGTACAGGGCGGAGGGCGCACCGGCCGACGAGAAGAGCCAGCCGCGGGGACCGGCCCGGCGCTGAACCCTTCGGTAATGTGTTCGGCCGGGGCAGCCCGACCGGCTGCTGCCAGACGAACGGGGGAACACCGATGACAACCGCTCACGCCTTATCCGAGGCCGGGAGCAGCCGACCGCCTGAGAGCGACAGGGTTATCGACGTGCGGGACCTGCGGATGCGCTACCGCAGCCAGGACGTCCTGAAGGGGGTCGGCTTCACGGCACGGCGAGGCGAAGTCGTCGTGCTGCTCGGACCGAACGGGGCGGGCAAGACGACCACGATCGAAGTCCTGGAAGGCTTCCGGATGCGCTCGGCCGGTGACGTGAGCGTCCTCGGCACGGATCCGGCTCACGGGGACGAGCGGTGGCGAGCGCGCCTGGGCATCGTGCTGCAGTCCTGGCGCGACCACGGCAAGTGGCGGGTGCGGGAACTGCTGACCCATCTCGGCTCGTACTACGCGCCGTACTCCACCCCCCTCGTACGGCGGCCCTGGGACGTCGACGAGCTGATCGCCGCCGTGGGCCTGACCGAGCAGGCGGGCAAACGGATCGGAACCCTGTCCGGCGGGCAGCGCAGGCGTTTCGACGTGGCCGTCGGCATCGTGGGCAGGCCCGAGCTGCTGTTCCTGGACGAGCCGACGGCGGGTCTGGACCCGGAGGCCAGGAGCGAGTTCCACGGCCTGGTCCGCGGGCTCGCGGACGAGAACACCACCGTCCTGCTGACCACGCACGACCTCGCCGAGGCCGAGAAGCTCGCCGACCGGATCCTCATCCTGGCGGGTGGCCGGATCGTGGCCGACGGCCCGGCCGAGGAGCTGTCCCGGCAGGCATCGGCCGAGGCCACCGTGCGCTGGACGCTGGACGGGCGGCCGTTCGAGGAGTCGACGGCCGAGCCGACCCGGTTCGTCCGCCGGCTGTTCGAGGAGCACGGCGATGCGGTCGGCGGTCTGGAGGTGCGCCGGGCGAGCCTGGAGGACACCTACCTGACGATGGTGCGGGAGCTGGAGGCGGGGAGCGTCCCCGAGGAGCGGGCGGCACACGCCTTCGGGGAGGACAAGCGATGAGTCCGGTGTGGTACGCGGCGGGAATAGGGGTGCGGCGCGGCTGGACGGAACTCCGGCAGACCTTCACCACCGGCCAGGACGTGTTCGGTTACGTGCTCTGGACGGTCCTGATCATGGTGCCGCTGTTCCTGGCCGGGGACGACCCGCTGAAGGGCGCCGGCATCTCGACCGGCGCGTTCATACTGCCGAGCTTGCTGGGCATGACGCTCGCGTTCACCGGGATGACGACCACGGCGCAACTCCTCGCGACCGAACGCGAGGACGGCACCCTGCTGCGGGCCAAGGCCGTGCCGCACGGCATGGTCGGCCACCTCGTCGGCAAGATCGTCATGGTGTCGGGGACGGCTCTCGTCTCCATGGCCCTCCCCTTCGCCGTTGGCGTGTTCCTGGTCGACGGGGTGGCCCGGCAGGGCGGCGGGGCGCTGCTGACGCTGCTGTGGGTGATCCCGCTGGGTCTCCTGGCGACCCTGCCGATCGGCGCCGTCATCGGCTCGCTCGTCAGCAGTCCGCGCACCATCGGGTTGCTGATGCTCCCGGTGATGGGACTCGTCGTGATCTCCGGGATCTACACCCCCCTGTCGAAGCTGCCCGAGTGGCTGCAGACCGTCGGGCAGATCTTCCCCGTGTACTGGCTCGGCCTCGGCCTGCGGGCCGCGCTGCTGCCGACCCAAGCGGTCGCCGCCGAGATCGGCGCCTCCTGGCGGCACCTGGAGACAGCGGGCGTGCTGGGCGCCTGGGCCGTCGCCGGGCTGCTCCTCGCACCGTCCGTCCTGCGCAGGATGGCCCGCCGCGAGTCCGGGGCCGCGATGGCGGAACGGCACCGGAAGGCGATGCAGCGGGTCGGTTAGCGAGACCCGCATTCACCAGGGACGCGAGCTCGGCAGCGGACGCGTCCACAACCTCGCCGGCAACGTCGGGGCCGGCTCGGGCTCAGGCTGACGGGAGCAACTCCAGTTGCTGGAGCATGGAGAGCTGATCGACAACGTGCCAGTGCTCGACAAGCCGGCCGCCGTCCAGCCGGAAGATGTCGACTCCGGCGAAGCGGCATGATCGTCCCGTCGGAGGGATGCCCAGGAAGGTTCCCGAGTGGGTGGCGCTGTTGGTCCAACGGACGACGACGCGGTCCCCCTCGGCGATGATGTCGTCGATGCTGAAGGTGGGTGCCAGCCCCTCCACGAGCATGGTCACTCGATCCTTCAGTCCCTCACGCCCCTCACGCTGCCCGGGCAGCGGGTCGTGCTCCTGGTAGTCCGTCGCGGCCAGCTCGTCGATGATCTCCATGCGCCGACCGTTGAGCACTTCCTCGAACAACCGGCGTACCAGCGCCTTATTGGTCTCGGCGGACACGTCGCCATCTCCCTGTCAGTCCCATGGGATGCGCTCCGTTTTCGTCTGCACCCACTCTCCGGCGGACAGCGTCTCCGATCAGATCTCAGTGGGGCACTGTCGCCGCGCCGATGCCGCCTCGGCTTCACCCCACCGGCACTGCGGATGCCGCCTGGCCGGCCTGCCGGGAACGGCTGTGTGTGATCGCGACGAAGACCATGCATGGTTCCGCTGGAGTCACGTGTCGCGTCGGGCCGCTACCGTGTCGAGGCGTGGGGGGCATACGCGGGGACATACGGGAGTGGTGGGAGCGCGGTCGGGCGTTGGCGGCGGCCAACCCGCTCGTCGTCGACATCGGTGTCGCGCTCCTGGTCCAGGGCGCGATGACCATGCCGTTCGTCGTACCGCGGGCGGCCGAGTTGCCGCCGGCGACCTGGGCCGCGTACGGGCTCAGCACGCTCACCGTGGTGCCCCTGGTCTGGCGGCGACGCGCCCCCGTCGCCGTGCTGTTCGCGGTGCTGGCTGCGGGCGCGCTGTACCGGCTGACCGTCGACGGGCCCGGGCAGCCGTTGCCGTACACCGGGCTTGTGGTCATCTACACGATTGCCGCGCTGTCGCCCGCGCGGGGGCGGCTCGTCGCCGGGGTCGTGTTGCTGGTCGCCGTTCCGGTGGGAGTGTGGTTCAACACCCGGTCGGCTCGTGAACTGACCTTCTCCGTCTTCGTGCTCGCGGCCGCCTATGTCTTCGGACGGCTCACCGACGCCCGTCAGCGGGCCCACCGCGTCGAGGCCGAGCAGGCCGCCGCGCGCGAACGCGGCCGGATCGCACGGGAGATGCACGACATCCTCTCCCACGCCGTGAGCCTGATGATCGTGCAGGCGGAGGCCGGGCCGGTGGCCGTGCGTGCCGCGCCGGAGCGGGCCGAGGCCGCCTTCGACGCCATCTCCGCGACCGGGCGGGACGCCATGGTGCAGTTGCGCCGGATGCTGGGCGTGCTGCATGAGAACGATGGTGTCCCCCTGCGCGAGCCGCAGCCTGGGCTCGCCGAGTTGCCCGCTCTGCTCGACCGCGTGCGGGCCGGCAGTGAGCTTGATGTCGTGTACCGGACGGCGGGACGCGTCCGGCCGCTGTCGGGGTCGGTCGCCGCGACCGTCTTCCGGGTGGTCCAGGAGGCCCTCACCAACACCGTCAGGCACGCCGGCGCCCGTACCGTGACCGTACAACTGACCTACGGAGACAGCCACTTGTGTGTGCGAGTGACTGATGACGGGCGTGGCCCGCAGGCCGGGGGCGTCGGACGCCGGGGCGGGCACGGGCTCGTCGGGATCCGGGAGCGGGCGGCGGCGCTCGGGGGGAGCGCGGTGACCGGGCGGGGCGAGGACGGGCGGGGGTTCGAGGTGCGGGTGCGGATTCCCGTACCGGCCGAGGTGGAGGCCGGGCGATGACGGTCCGTGTGGTGGTCGCCGACGACCAGGAGCTGGTACGCAGCGGCTTCGCGCTGATCCTGGACGTCCAGCCGGACATCGAGGTCGTCGCGGAGGTGGGCGACGGAGCCGAGGCCGTCGAGGCGGTGCGGCGGCACGCCCCCGATGTGGCGCTGCTCGATGTGCGCATGCCGCGCATGGACGGGATCGATGCCTGCCGTGCGATCAGTGCCGCGAGCGACTGCCGGACGGTGATGCTCACGACCTTCGACTCCGACGAGTACGTGTACGACGCGCTGCACGCGGGCGCGAGCGGCTTCCTGCTCAAGGACGTCCGCCGGGACGACCTCGTGCACGCGGTACGGGTGGTCGCCCGGGGCGACTCGCTGCTCGCGCCGTCCGTGGCCCGGCGTCTGGTGGAGCAGTACACGCGAACCACGAGGTACCCGCAGCCCGCCGCCCGGCTGGACGTGCTGACCGGGCGGGAGCGCGAGACGCTGCTGCTGCTCGCCCGGGGCCTGTCGAACGCCGAGATCGCCGCGCAGCTGGTGGTCAGCGACCACACGGTCAAGACGCACGTCGGCAACGTGCTCGCGAAGCTGGGGCTGCGGGACCGGATCCAGGCCGTGATCTGCGCGTACGAGACCGGGCTCGTCACGGCCGGGGGCCCCCCGCCCGGGGGAGCCGACCGGGCCGGCCCCTCCCCCACGTCGGCGAGGAACTGACCGCCCGGGACCCCCTGCGCGGGCGATCCACGCGACGCCGCAGGTCCGGAGGATGGAGCCGTCCGTCCGGAACAACGGCTCACATCAACGGAGTTGACCATGCCCCGTACCGCTTCCCTACTGGCCGCCGTGCTCCTCGTGGGCGTCGTGGCGGGGCCGTCCGCCCTCCCGGCCGCCGCAGCCACGCCTCCCGACCGGGCCCCTGCCCACATGGCCACCCAGCACCGGAACCCCGCCCTCGCCGCCGCCATCGCCGGCCTCCCCAGCGCCGACGCGACCGCCGCTCTCGTGCGCGTCGGAGGCGACGAGGGCGTCTGGCGGGGCAGCTCGGGCGTGCACGACCTGCGGACCGGCCGGCCGGCCGATCCGGGTGCCCGCTTCCGCGCCGGTTCCGTGACCAAGGTCTTCACCGCGGCGGTCGCCCTGCAACTGGCCGCCGAGGGCAGACTGGACCTGGACCGCAGTGCCCGCTCGTACCTGCCCGAGCTGATCCCGGCGTCGTACGAGGGCGTCACCGTCCGGCAGCTCCTCGACCACACGCACGGCATCCCGGCCCCCGACTTCCCCGGCACCACGGTCGAGGAGTCGTACGCCGACCGATTCCGGATCCACGACCCCCGGGACATGGTCCGCTCGGCGACGTCGAAGAAGCGCGAGTTCGCGCCGGGCGAGCGGCAGCACTACCTCAACATCGGGTACACGATCACCGGCCTGCTGATCGAGCGCGTCACCGGTGACTCCTACGAGCGTCAGGTCGCCCGGCGGATCCTGCACCCGCTCGGGCTGCGCGACACCTACCTCCCGGGGAAGAACCCGCGCATCACCGGCCGGCACAACCACGGCTACCAGACCATGCGGCTGGACGACGGCACGACCGGGCTGCGCGATGTGTCCGTGTGGGGGACGACGGACGGCTGGGCGGCCGGGGACATCGTCTCGACCACTGCGGATCTCGAACGGTTCACCAACGCCCTGTTCCAGGGCCGGGTCGTGCGCGGACCGCTCCTGGAGGAGATGTTCACGCTGCCGGAGGTGGCCGACTTCAGGACCGGGAAGCCGGCCGCGTACTCCATCGGCCTGTCGATGAAGGTGCTGGGCGGCCGCGAGGTCTGGGGCAAGACGGGCGGGCGCTGGGGGTACAACACGGCCATCGCCTCCACCCGCGACGGCTCGCGCACCCTCGTCTACAGCGTCAACTCCACTGACGCCAAGGGCCAGGGCATGAACAAGGTGGCGGAGAACATCATGGTGGCGGTGTACGGGCGGCCGTGACCGTGACGACCAGCTGCGCACGGTCGCGAGCGTTCAGCTTGGTCATGGCCCGGTGGATGTGGGTGCGTACGGTCAGCGGGCTGAGTGTGAGGTCCTCGGCGATCTCGGTGTTGGACCTGCCCTCCGCGGCCAGGGCCATCACCTCGCGTTCGCGGACCGTGAGGTCGGCGAGACGCTGTGGTGGTGCCAGGTGGGTGCCGGGGGCGGGGGCCATGAGGAAGCGGGTGATGAGGGAGCGGGTGGCGCCGGGTGAGAGGAGGGCGTCGCCGGAGGCCACCGTGCGCCAGGCCGTCCAGCAGCGTGTCGGCGGTGACGTCCTTGCCGAGGAAGCCGCTGGCACCGGCGCGCAGTGCCCGGGCGACGAGTCCTCGGTCTCGAAGGCGGTCAGGATGAGGACGCGGGTGGCGGACAGGTCCGGGTCGGCGCAGAGCGTGGCGGTGGCGGTGAGGCCGTCGGTGCCGGGCATGCGGCGAGCGGGCCCTCGGTCCACCTCGGGTACGAGATTCCCGAGCCATGCGCCGAGTCCTGTGCTACCGTCGTCGTTGTTGCAGTTTTGGTTCCCAGAGACTTCGAGTGCTCTATCGACCTTCGTCGACGAGCACTCTTTTTAGTTGCCGAGGATTTTCGGATCTCTCCAAGGGTGATCATTTCAGCGACTCCGAGTCCGTAAAGTGCGGGTCTCGGGTTTGTCCCCCCAAGGGAGATTCAGCATGGCATCTGGCACTGTGAAGTGGTTCAACGCGGAAAAGGGCTTCGGCTTCATCGAGCAGGAGGGTGGCGGTCCGGACGTGTTCGCCCACTACTCGAACATCGCCACCTCCGGCTTCCGCGAGCTTCAGGAAGGCCAGAAGGTTACCTTCGACGTCACGCAGGGCCAGAAGGGCCCGCAGGCCGAGAACATCGTCCCTGCCTGACGCTGACGCGTCCGACGTGACCGGGGCCCGCACCGTGAGGTGCGGGCCCCAGCCTTGTTTTCATCCAACACCCGGCTCAGTCTGCGAATCCTGGTGCGGCCCGTTCACAGCCGCCGGGAATTCCCCGATACGTGCCGCATCGAGGAAGGATCCCCTTGGATCGCACCGCTCGCAAGAACAACGGCTCCCCCCACTCCCGTAAGGCCGGGGGCCGAGGCACGTCGGCCCGTAACGCCGGCGCGGGCCGCGGCGGCCACGGGCGCCGCACCGCGCCCGGCGGGGAGTTCGCACCGCCGGCCACCATCACCCCGGCACTGCCCGCCGTGGAGGACTTCGCCGGTCTCGGCCTGCCCGAGCGGCTGCTGACCACGCTGCAGGCCGAAGGCATGACCGTGCCGTTCCCGATCCAGGCGGCGACGCTGCCGAACTCCCTGGCCGGCCGGGACGTGCTGGGCCGCGGGCGCACGGGGTCGGGCAAGACGCTCGCCTTCGGCCTCGCCATGCTGGCCCGCATCGACGGGCAGCGGGCCGAGCCCCGGCAGCCGGTGGCCCTCGTCCTCGTCCCCACCAGGGAACTGGCCCAGCAGGTCACCGACGCGCTCACCCCCTACGCGAAGGCGTTGCGCCTGCGGCTCACCACGGTGGTCGGCGGTATGTCGATCGGCCGCCAGGCGAGCGCACTGCGCGCCGGGGCCGAGGTCGTCGTCGCGACGCCCGGCCGGCTCAAGGACCTCATAGACCGCGGTGACTGCCGGCTGGACCGCGTCACCGTCACGGTCCTGGACGAGGCCGACCAGATGACGGACATGGGCTTCATGCCGCAGGTGACCGCACTGCTCGACCAGGTGCGCCCCGGGGGCCAGCGGCTGCTGTTCTCGGCCACGCTGGACCGCAACGTCGACCGCCTGGTCCGCACCTACCTCCACGACCCCGTGGTCCACTCCGTCGATCCGTCCGCGGGTGCGGTCACCACGATGGAGCATCACCTGCTGCACGTGGACGACGCCGACAAGCACGCCACCACGACGGAGATCGCCGCCCGCGACGGCCGCGTGATCATGTTCCTGGACACCAAGCACGCCGCCGACCGGCTGGCCAAGAAGCTGCTGGCCGTCGGAGTGCGCGCCTCGGCCCTGCACGGCGGGAAGTCCCAGTCCCAGCGCACCCGGACCCTGGCCCGGTTCAAGGACGGCGAGGTCACGGTCCTGGTGGCCACCAACGTCGCCGCCCGCGGCATCCACGTCGACAACCTCGACCTCGTCGTCAACGTGGACCCGCCCGCCGACCACAAGGACTATCTGCACCGGGGCGGCCGTACCGCCCGGGCCGGCGAGTCGGGCACCGTCGTCACGCTGGTCCTGCCACACCAGCGCCGCGAGACGGCCCGCCTGATGGCCGACGCCGGCATCTCCCCGCGCATCACCCGGGTCCGCTCGGGCGAGGCCGAACTGAGCCGCATCACCGGCGCCCAGGCGCCGTCGGGCGTGCCCGTCGTCCTCACGCCGCCGCCCTCGGAGAGCGGCCCGGCGCGTACGGGTTCCGCCCCGCGCGCACGGCGCGGCAGGCCCGCCCGGGGCCGCCGCCGCTGACCCGCTCTCGCCGGGCGGAGCCGCGCGGTCCGCGTCATGTGCCGGGCCGCGCCGGGGACAGCCGCACCACCGTCCCCTCCCCGTTCGACGACAGGAGCAGGGAGCCGTCCGGGGCGGCGGTGAGACCCGCGAACCGGGGCCACACCGGGGAGTCCGTGGGTGAAGAGGGCGGGGTCCTGGCGCGGCGTGCTGCCCGGGGGAATCCCGACCGCCAGGTCTTCGGCCTCGACGCGGGTGCCGCCGGTCGTCAGGGAGACCGACCAGGGCCGGTGGTTCGCGGTGTCGACGGTGAAGAGTTCGTCGCCGTGAGCCGACAGGCCCTGAGGGGCACCGAGATCGTCCGCGACCGGCACCGACTCGCCGTCGCCGATGCGCAGTAACTCCCCGCGCCGGTCGTCGCTGACGTAGCAGCGCCCGTCGGCGCCGGGCGGGCGACCCCTGTGCCCCGCCCGTCGGCCCCTCCCGGCCTCAGCCCACCCCGAGCAGGGACGTCAAGTGCCCGTAGGCCTTGTCCCATCCCCATTCCCCGCCCACCCACTCGCGGCCCTTGCGGCCCATGTCCCGGGCCAGTTCGGCATCGTCCAGCAGCAGGGTGAGCCGGTCGGCGAGTGCCCGCACGTCACGGCCGTCGACCACGAACCCGCTCTCCCCGTCCCGTACGGTGTCCGGCGCCCCGCCCGAGTCGCCGACGACGACCGGCAGTCCGGCGGCGGCCGCCTCCAGGAACACGATCCCGAGGCCCTCCACCTCCATGCCCGCCCTGCGGGTCCGGCACGGCATCGCGAACACCTGCGCGGCGGCGTAGAAGCCGGGCATCTCCTCGTGCGGGTGCCCGCCCGCGAAGACCACCGCGCCGGCCAGTCCCTCGGCAAACGCAAGCCGGCGCAGGGCACGGGCGTGCGGCCCGTCCCCCACCAGCAGCAGAGCCGCGTCGGGCACGCTGCGGCGCACCAGGCGTAAGGCCCGTATCAGCGTGTCCTGCCCCTTGCGCGGGACGAGCCGCGCCGCACACAGCACGACCGGCCTGTCGCCCAGGCCGTACCGCTCACGCACCCGCGCCGCCCCCGCCGCCGAGCCCCGGAACACCTCGGGGTCGACGCCCGGCGCCAGCCGCCGCATGCGCGCCGCCGCCTCCGGTCCGACGGCGGCGGCGATCCGGGCCCGTGTGTAGGGGCCGAGATACGTGACGCCGTCCACCCCGGCGCCGATGCGGCGCAGCAGCGCGCGAGCCCCCGGCGTGCGTGCCCACCACACCTCGTGCCCGTGCGTCGTGGCGACCAGCCGCCGGGCGTCCGTACGGCGCCGCAGCTCACCCGCCATCAGCCCGAGCGGGGCCGCGGCCCCGAACCAGACGCTGTCGCAGTCGAACCGGCGGGCCAGTTCCACCGCCCGGGCGGTGACCCGCGGGGTCGGCAGCAGCATGTGGGCACGGTCCCGGACCACGGGGAACGGCAGCCGGGCGTCGTAGGCCCGGTCGCCCGGCGTGCCGGAGGTGTAGACGGCGACCCGGTCGGGCGGGAAGCGGACCGTCATGGCGTGGACGAAGGTCTCGATGCCGCCCTGCCGGGGCGGGAAGTCGTTGGTGACGACGAGCGTGCGCGGCATGGTCGGTCAGTCCTCCGGCGGCTTCACGGTGAGCGGGTAGGTGCGGTGCGCCTCGGCGACCCGGTCCACGGGCCACCATCGGCCCGCCGACCCGAGCCGGAACCAGCCGAGCAGCACCAGCGGGTAGACGACGTATCCGAAGCGGGTGGCGGGGATCAGGCACATGGCGATCCCGAGGCCCAGCGCGAGCCGGTCGGCGGCGGCGACGGTGGTGCGCGGCGGGCGTGTCACGAGGGACACGGCCACCGCGACCGCGCTCAGCGCCAGCGCGGCCACGGCGAGCGCGAAGCCCCCCGGCACGTACGTCGCCAGCAGATGCCCGGGCAAAGGGCTGGCCGCCGGGGACCCGGTGCCTCCCTCACCGAGCGGGAAGAGCAGCACGTGCTCGGCGAACGCCCGCGGATCGGTGAGCGCGACCGGCAGCACCGCGAGTGCGGCAGGCGCGAGTGCCGTGGCACCGGCCCGTACGGCGGCCCGCCGCCCGGTGGTCACCACGAGCAGGGCGAGTCCGACGGGCAGCAGCGGCCAGGCCGTCCACTTCAGCGACGCTGCGGCGCCGAGCGCGAGCCCGGCGGCGACGGGGCGGCCGCGGCCCGCGAGGGCGAGCGCGAGACACATCAGGGCGATGACGGGCAGGTCGACACCGCCGACGGCGAGCGGGAGGGCGACGGCTGGGGTGGCGGCGAGCCAGAGGAGGGGCCGTGCGGTGCCGTGCCGAGACGACCAGGAGCCCCTGCCCGGCACGGCGGACACCCCCATGGCCCCGAGCGACACCAGCGCGAACCACAGCCGGGCGTCCGCGAGCGGGACGTCGCCGAGGACGGCCCGGGGGAGCCCGAAGAGCGCCATGCCGGGCAGGTACGGGTTGTAGTCCCGCAGTTCGGCCGGGTCCGGGACGTACGGCGTGCCGGAGTCCAGCAGCAGCCTGCCGGACCGCTCGACGACCGTGACCTCCAACTGCCTTGCTCCGTCGGCGACCAGGAGCACCAGCGGCACCGGGACGGACCCGACGGCGGCCACCGCCGCGCTCGCCAGGCCCCAGGGCCGCGCGCAGAGGCGGGCGATGAGCGCGGCGAGACCGTATCCGCCGGTGGCGCAGGCGCCCCACACCTGGTGCGGGGCGATCGTCGTACGCAGACACAGCAGAGTTGCGAAGACGGCACAGGCGGCCCAGCACAGGGTCTCCCAGCGGCGGCCGGTGCTCGGCCCCGACGGCGGAAGGGAGACGGGGACGGTGAGGCCTACCGGTGCGGCGCTACGCACGGCCGCCGCCGAGTCCGGCACCAGCGAGCCGAACAGCGGCCCCCGTGAACGCCCCCGCATCCCGCTCCCCCTGTCCACCGCCGGTCGGCCGGCCTTCCTTCCGTCCTTCCGGCAAGTCTTCGCAAGGGGCGGACGGGAAGCGTCACACCGGGCACCGATCCTGGGAGTCAACCCCTGGTACTCGTCCGGCACCCGGATCAACCCGTACGGTGACGCGGGCCCGGACGGCTGCGGCCGACAATGCGGGGATGCGTCAGTCGTCCCTGCGCCCCACCGCCTGGCCGCGCTCCCCCCACTACCCCTACGTCAGCGGCGTCCTGCTGGTCGTCCTGGCCGCGGCCGAGGCCCTGCACGCCCGCATCACCTCGACGACGGTCCTGGCCACACTGCCCTTCGTGGTGCTCCCCCTGCTGTTGCGGCAACGCGAGCCCCGCATCGGGCTCCTGGTGGTGCCGGCGGCGCTGCTGAACTTCCTGTTCCGGCCCGAGCTGCTGATGACGGCGGCGGTGGCGGGGGTCATGGGCCTCTACACGCTCGCCCGCCACCGCGTGCTGCACCCCGCGCTGCTCAGCGCGGGCGCGATCACCGGCTCGCTGCTCGTCAACGCGGGCCATGTGGCGATGGGCGTGTACGACCTCGGCGGCCGGGCGCCCGCCGTCGGCGCCGACGGCTCGCTGTCGTACTTCACGGAGTCGTTCGTCCTGGCCGTGGGCGTGGTGGCGACGGTCGGTGTCGCGGACGCCACCCGCAGCCGGGAGGAGTCCCGGCAGGCGCGCGAGGCGGCCCAGCGGGAACTGATCGCCATGGAGCGCAGGCATGCCGCGGCCCAGGAACGAACGGCCATAGCACGGGAGTTGCACGACATCGTGGCGCACTCGGTGTCCGTGATCGCCGTCCAGGCGGAGAGCGCCACGTACACCACACCCGACCTGTCCCCGCCCGCGCGCGACGGCTTCCAGCAGATCGCCGCCTCGGCCCGCTCGGCCCTGACCGAACTGCGCCAGTTGCTCGGCGTGCTGCGCGCGGACGAGGCCGGAGCCGAGCAGGCGGCACCCGTCGTGCCGCAACCGACGCTCGACTCCCTGGAGGCGCTGCTGGAAGCCCACCGGTCGGGCGGCGCAGAGGTGACCCTGCACACGACGGGCACCCGCCCCCCGGCGCTCCCACCCTCCCTCGAACTCACGGTCTACCGCATCGTCCAGGAGGCCCTGACCAACGCCCGCCGCCACGCACGAGGCGCCGCGGTGGACATCCGTCTCACCTACGCCGAGGACGAAGTCCGACTGCGCATCACCGACGACGGCCCGGGCCCTCGCACCCCCCGACTCGGTTCGGCCGGGCACGGGTTGAGCGGCATGCGGGAGCGTGCGAACCTGGTCGGCGGACGTCTGACCTGGGGGTCTGCCGGTCCCGGGGGCGGATTCCTGATCGAGGCCGAACTCCCGCTGCGGGCGGGCGCGAAGAGTTTCGCGGAGGGTGTGTACGAGTGACTGCGGGGCAACCGATCCGGGCGATCGTGGCCGACGACCAGGCGGTGGTACGCACCGGTTTCGTGAACCTGCTGTCCACCCAGGACGACATCGACGTCGTGGGCGAGGCGGAGGACGGCGAACAGGCCGTCGCCCTCGCCCTGGCCCACCGCCCGGACGTGGCCCTGCTGGACATCAGGATGCCCAGGCTGGACGGCATCCAGGCCGCGCGCACGATCCTCCGGGAGACCGACGGTGCCACCAAGGCGCTGATGCTCACCACCTTCGACCTCGACAGTTACGTCTTCGACGCGCTCGCGGCCGGTGCCAGCGGCTTCCTCCTGAAGGACGCCACCTTCCCCGAACTCCTGCACGCCGTCAGGGTGGTGGCCGCCGGCGACGCCATGCTGGCCCCCGGCATCACCCGCCGCCTCATCGCCGAGTTCGCCCCCCGCCGCCCCGCCACCGCCCCCAAGTCCTTCCTCGACCGCCTCACCGCCCGCGAGACGGAGGTCCTCCTCCTCATCGCCCAAGGCCTCTCCAACGCCGACATCGCCGAACGCCTGACCATCACCGACCACACGGTCAAGACCCACATCAACCGCCTGTTCACCAAGCTGGAACTCCGTGACCGGGCCCAGGCGGTGATCGTGGCGTACGAGGCGGGGCTGGTGACGCCGGGGGAGAGCGGCTGAGGTGATCTGCCACAGGTTCGGCGGGCCCTGCTCGATCCGGCGCAGCACCGGTGCGAGCCGGTCGATCGCCTCGCTGGTCTGGATCTGCCGCACGTCCCACCAGGTGGCTCCCGCCTCGGCCAACGGGCCGATCACAGCACGGGTCCCGTGCCGTCCGTCGTGGTGCGCCGGCTCGCCCGACCAGTAACGCCGGAGCAGCTCCAGGCCCTCGTCCAGCCGCTCGGCCGGCACCCTGGTGTCCGTGGTGTCGCCAAAGCCGGCGTACTCGTCCTCGATGGGCCCGCCCAGTCCCGCGCCGAACGTGGGCACGCACACGGTCAACTGATCATCCAGCCGATCGCGACGCCCGCCGCTACGCGTACTCCGCGGAGACGGGTCCGAGGACGGTCCAGCGCCCGTTGCCGGCCGCCCACCGCTCCAGCCATATGTCGTGTCCGAAACCGAACGTGTAGCTGTATACGGGCGGGCCGCCCACCTCGAACCAGCCCGAAATGCCGCGCACGATCTGCCCGCTGAGGCTGTTCCGGAGCGCCGAGGCCACCTCCTCCGGGTCGGACGGCACCGTTCCACGGCCCTCGACCCACACGGTCCGGTACACCCGGATCAGCGTCTGCGCCGCCTCGTACTCCTCCAGGGCGCCGGGCCCGTCGGGCAGCCGCAGGAAATACGGGCAGTGCTCCGTGTCTCCTGTGCGGCAGTCCTCGGCGCGTACGGCGCCGGGCCCGGCCGTGCCGACGCGGTACAGGGTGATGCCGTCCGGGACCTGGCCCGGATCCTCACGCTCCGCCCTCAGGCAGGTGTTGAGCACCCCGGGGGTGTGCAGTACGGGGCCGCGGAAGCCGGCGCGGGCCAGGGCCCTCAGGTCGTCCGTGAGAGAGGAGCGCGAGCCGGCGAGATACACGGCGTCACCACGCCCGCCGGAGAGGGCCGAGCGCAGTTCCCGGGCGGACATCTGGCCCGGCCTGTCGATGTGCACCGACGTCGGGGGCGAGTGCATGCCGTCCCACTCCGGGCCGGCCTTGCCCTTCCCCAGCTGCTCTGCCTCGGCGGCGTCGGTTCCGTAGGCGCCGAAGACGACCAGCTGCTGCGTGCGGTGCTTCTTTCCCAGGTAGGCCCGCACCTGCCAGCCCACTTCGGTGATCTCCGGGGCGACGGTCCACCGGAAGCTGCGGCTGAGACCGGGCGGGTTCTCCCAGCGGCAGGTCCCGACCACCGGCACCTGCTCGCTGAGCGCGTCCATGCCGTCCAGGCCGGGGTCGTCCGCGATGGCCGCCACGAGCCGCGGATGGTCCCGCCGCAGCGTGTCGATGGTCAGGCCGTCCCGCGGAGCCACACCGACGAACTCCAGCGGCAGCTCGCCCTCCGCCTTGTTCGTGCGCAGCAGGTCCCGCAACTGGGCGAGCGCGACGCGGGCCGCACCGGCACGGTCCTGGCCGGTGTCGCGGGTGACGACGGCGATGGTGAAGGGTCCCGTCCCCTTCTCCCCGCCCGTGCCCGGCGTGTCCGTGCCCTTTGTGTCCGACGGCCCCTGGGTGACTGCGAGAACGACGATCACCGCGGCCACCGCGCCTGCGAGCAGATACGCCAGCACCCGACTTCGGCTCATACCGCCCGACGGTACGGGCGGAACATCCGCCTCGGCAGGGTCTGTCAGGTATCGGTCTGCGCCGTCAGACTCTCGCGGAGTGTGACCGCCCGGGCGACGGCCGAGCCGACGACTTCGCCGGTCGGTGAACCGATCCGGTCGGCCGGCTGCCGGAGCGGCGTCTCTCCTGCCACGGAGATACGGCCGCCCGCCTGCCCACCGGAACCGGAACCGCAGGGGCCCACCGCGGCCGGGCTCACGCCCGAGTCCGCGGCGCCCCCGTACTCTCCCGCCGCACCAACCGCGTAGGCACCAGCGTCGTCCCGTGCTCCTCCCCGTCCTGCCGCATCTTGCTCAGGACGCCCTCCACGCACAGCCGCCCCACCTCGGCGAAATCCTGGTGGATGGTGGTGAGGGGCGGGAGGAAGGACGCGGACTCGGGGATGTCGTCGAAGCCGACGACGCTGATGTCGCCCGGGACGCGCAGGCCGCGTTCGTGCAGGGCCCGGAGCAGACCCAGGGCCATCTGGTCGTTGGCCGCGAACACCGCCGTGCAGTCCGGCTCGTCGGCCAGTCGCAGCCCGGCCCGGTAGCCGGATTCGGCCGACCAGTCGCCCCGGACCGGGGGCGGCGGGACACGGCCGGCCGCGGTGAGCGTGTCGCGCCAGGCGTTGGCGCGGCGCTGGGCGGCGAAGGAGCCCTCCGGCCCTGCCAGGTGCCACACGGTGTCGTGGCCGAGGTCCAGGAGGTGCCGTACGGCGTCCCGGGCTCCGCCCGCCTGGTCGGTGTCGACCACGGTGTAGCGGTCGCCGGCGTCCGAGTCGGCCACGACGACCTGCACGCCGGGCGGGAGCGAGACCGTAGCCGCGTCCAGCAGATGGATCTCCATGATGACGATGACGGCGTCCACGGCGAGTTCGCCCAGGCGGGAGAAGGCGCCGTTCACCTCGTCCTGGGTGGGCACGGCGACGGGCAGCAGCGTGACGGCGTAGCCGTGCTGGGCCGCGGAGGTGGCGATGGCCTCCAGGGTGCGGATGTTGCCCATGGTGGAGAGGGAGAAGGTGATCACGCCGAGGGTGCGGAACTCGCCGCGCTTGAGCGCCCGTGCGGCGCTGTTGGGGCGGTAGCCCAGCTCCCGCATCGCGGCCAGGACCTGCCGGCGGGTGTCCTCCGTGACGCCCGGGAAGCCGTTGGAGACACGGGAGACCGTCTGGGAGGAGACACCGGCGAGCCGGGCGACGTCCGCCATGGACGCGCCCTGGCGGGGGCGGGCCGGACGCCTTCTCGTACGGCTCGTGCCCATGGCTTGTCTCTCACCGTCCACTGTGCCCACCTGCCCCTCGTTTCCCTCGCTGCGCGACCGGCGCAGAATTCGGTCCGGAACGACTCCTTGACCCCTGAGATTCGGACAGTGTAGACATCCCGCCAGTGGATGTTTACGTAAACATTGCCTAGTCGAAATCGCACGAGAAGGCCGCTAACCAGTACAACTCGCACCCGTAGGCCCCGATCTCTGCCCCCCGCCGGGACGCGCGGACGCAGAAGAGCTGGAGTACTCGAGATGGCACACCGCACCCGCAAGAGGAGGCTCCTCGGGGCCATCGGCGTCACCGCCGTGGCGACCGGAACCATCCTGGCCACCACCACCCTGCCCGCCGCGCACGCCGAGCCCACCGCTCAGGCGGCCGGGGTCACCGTCCGCCCCGACCCCTCCTACCAGCAGGAGAAGTTCGAGGGCTGGGGCACGAGCCTGGTCTGGTTCGCCAACGCCACCGGCGACTACCCGCCCGCGGTCCGCGAGAAGCTCTACAAGCTCCTCTTCGGCGACGAGGGCCTCGCGCTGAACATCGCCCGCTACAACATCGGCGGCGGCAACGCCCCGGACGTCAAGGACTACCTGCGGGCCGGCGGGGCGGTCGAGGGCTGGTGGAAGGCCCCGGCGGGCACCACCCGCGAGGACGTCGACTGGTGGGACGCCGAGGACCCGGCCGACTGGAACAGACACGCCGACAAGACGCAGCGCTGGTGGGTCGACCGCATCAAGAAGGACATCACCCACTGGGAGACCTTCAGCAACTCCCCGCCCTGGTTCATGACCGAGAGCGGCTACGTCTCCGGCAACTTCGACGCGGCCAAGGACCAGCTGAAGCCGGAGTCCGTCGAGGACTTCGCCAAGTACCTGGTGGGGGCCACCGAGCGGCTGGAGAAGGCGCACGGCATCAAGGTCGACACACTCGACCCGTTCAACGAGCCGAACACCAACTACTGGGGCACCAAGCTCGGCCCGGACGGCGAGCCGACCGGCGGCCGCCAGGAGGGCGCCCACATGGGCCCCGAGCTCCAGCAGAAGGTGCTGCGCGCGCTCGCCCCGGTCCTGGAGAAGTCCAGGAGCGGCGCGGAGATATCCGCGATGGACGAGACCAACCCCGGCACCTTCGCCACCAACTGGAACTCCTACCCCCAGGAGGTCCGCGACCTGGTCGCCCAGATGAACGTCCACACCTACGGCACCGGCCAGCGCACCACCGTCCGCGACCTGGCCAAGGCCGCCGACAAGCCGCTGTGGATGAGCGAGGTCGAGGGCGACTGGGGCGACGGCCAGAGCTTCACGGACATGCGGCCCGGTCTGGGCCTCGCCCAGCGCATCGTCGACGACCTGCGTGAACTGGAGCCCCGTGCCTGGGTGTTCTGGCAGCCCGTCGAGGACTACGACAACATGAAGCCGGGCGGCGAGTCCGCGAAGGGCGGCAACTGGGGCGAGATCCAGCTCCCGTTCAGCTGCACCTCCAAGGACACCCTCGAAACCTGCCCGATCTACACCAACACCAAGTTCGACACGGCCCGCAACTTCACGCACTTCATCAAGCCCGGCGACCGGCTGATCAAGACGGACGACACCTCCAGCACCGCGGCGATCTCCCGCAAGGGCGACGCGGCGACGGTCGTCCACGTCAACAGCACCACCGAGTCCCGCGAGGTCACCCTCGACCTGTCGAAGTTCGGCCGGGTCTCCTCCCACGCCACCGTCACCCCCGTGGTGACCAGCGCCGACGGCAAGCTGGAGAAGCAGAAGGCGGTCCGGGTCTCCGGCAGGCAGGCCACGGTCACCGTGCCCGCCCAGTCGGTGACGTCCCTCCTCGTCAAGGGCGTGTCCGGCGTCGCCAAGGACGCGGCCGAGCTGAAGAAGGGCCACACCTACCGGCTGACCGGCGTCCAGAGCGGCAAGGACCTCTCCCTCGCCGACAACGGCACGGGTCTGGTCATCAAGAGTGCCAACGCCTCCGACCCCGGCGGTCAGCAGTGGCGGGTGGAGCAGATCCGCGGCACGGACAACCGCAAGCGGTACGTCTTCACCGAGGCCGCCTCGGACAAGCGCCTGGCCGTCCGCGACGGCGCCCTGGTCGCCGAGCCCGACGAGGGCCGCCGCGACAAGGCCACCGAGTGGATCACGTCCACGACCGGCGACGGCACCTGGACCCTCGTCAACGCCGCCACCGGCCAGCTCCCGGACGTCGCGGGACAGTCCACGAACGAAGGCGCCCGGGTCGGCCTCTGGCAGCCGAACTCCGGGTCCAACCAGCGCTGGAAGGTCACGGATGTGACGGGCAGCTAGCACTTCGCGAGGCGTACGCCCTGTCCGACGCCCCCGCCTGCCGCCGCCGCACGGTGCCGGCAGGGCCGGGGGCGTTGCGCTGGGAGCACTCCGCAGCCAGGGCCCTATTCCGGTGGCGGGCGGGGTGCCTCTCGTCGATGATCGCTCGCATGACCTCAACGGTGGAGAACATTGCGATCGACTGTGCCAACGCCTATCGGCTGGCACTCTTCTGGAGCGAGGTGACCGGACAGCCGCTGCATCCCGAGGATCAGCCGGGTGACAAGGAGACCGAGGTCATGCTGCCCGGCGGCCCGGCCTTGTACTTCAACGAGGTTCCGGAGCCGAAGTCGGGGAAGAACAGGATTCACCTCTGCCTGCGCCCGGACACCTCGCGGGAACCGGAGGTCGAGCGGCTGCTAGGGCTCGGCGCCTCGCTGGTCGACGATCTCCGCAAGCCCGACGGCCGGGGCTGGGTCATTCTCGCCGACCCGGAGGGCAACGAGTTCTGCGTGCTGCTGGCGGAATCGGAGCGAGCCGCGTTGTCCTCCTGACCTCGGCCGGTCAGGCGCAGGCGGCCCTCACACCCCGAACAACTCCGCCGCGTTGTCGTGGCACACCGCCCGCAGCCAGTCCTCTCCGAGGTCCAGCCGTTCCAGGGCGTGGAGTTGCTCCACGTACGGATAGGGGATGTTGGGGAAGTCGGAGCCGAGCAGGACGCGGTCGCCGAGGTCGGCCAGCCGGGGCAGGGCCCGGCGGGGGAACGGCATGAGGCCCTCGGTGAAGTCGGTGAACGCCATCGTCGTGTCCAGCCGGACCTCCCCGTACCGCTCGGCCAGGCCGAAGAACTCCTCGTACTCGGGCATCCCCAGGTGCGCGACGACCAGCCGCAGCCGGGGGTGCCGGGCCAGCACCCGTGCGATCGGCTCGGGCCCGGTGTGCTTGCCGGGCGCGGGCCCGGAGCCGCAGTGGATCACCACGGGGATCTGGGCCTCGGCCAGCAGCCCCCACGCCGGCTGGAGGAGTTCGTCGGCCGGGTCGTACGCCCCCACCTGCACATGCGCCTTGAAGACCCGCGCACCCGCCTCGACGGCCTCCCGGACGTACGCCTCGACGCCCGGTTCGGGGTAGAGGGTCGCGGTGTGCAGACAGTCGGGAGTGCGACGGGCGAAGTCGACCGCCCAGCCGTTCAGCCAGCGGGCCATGCCCGGCTTGTGGGGGTACACCATCGCGGTGAAGGCCCGCACGCCGAACTCCCGTAGGATGGCGGCCCGTTCCGCCTCCTCCTTCCGGTAGGTGATCGGCCACTCCAGCCCGCCGGTCATCGGCCCGAGCGAGTCGAAGTAGCCCCACACCTTGCGCAGCACCCGCTCGGGCATGAAGTGCGTGTGCACGTCGACCAGCCCGGGAAGCCCGAGCCGCTCCCGGAAACGGCGGACCTCACCGGCCTCCGCGATCGTGGACGCGTCACCGTCAGTGGGCGCGGCAGCTGCCATGCGGTGATCGTCCATGTCGCCCACGATCGCGCCGGGGGCGGGGACGAGTCCACTCCTTTGCGCGAGGGGCGCGTGAGGGATCCGTCACCCGGGCCTGTGTGGGAGTGGGAGCGGTGTTACTGCCCAGGGCCGGACTCCGGCCGCCGAGCCGGACGCCGGTCACCGGTCGTGCAGGCGGGCCGCCTCCACGCGGTGCAGGTGGATCAGCACGTCATGGCTGCGGGCAAGTGCTACGTCGTGCTCCGGCTCCGGGTATGCGGTGCCGATGCTACGGGTCGGCCGGGCCTCCCGCAGCCAGCTCCGGGCCGGTTGCGGCGCGCTCCGCAAGTCGACGACGTAGTCCCGGTGGCGCACCCGGTCGAGTGTCCGTTCGTTGGTGCCGGGCCCCGCCGGGCCGAGGGTGAACTGCCGCACCTCGTCCTCGGGTCCGGTCGCGTTGAACGAGCCGCGGGCAAAGGTGAGACCGATGCTGACGTACGCGTCGCCGAACCGATCGCGCAGGAACGCGCCCTGCATCTTCGGGTAGTGGACGGGGTCGTCCGGAACGTAGGCGATGTGTGCGTTGTGCGCCGCCAGCAGGACCTTGTCCCCCGTGTGCTCCGCCCACCAGGCCACGTTGTCAGCCATGACCGAGTCACGGAAGCGCCTGGCGGCCCGGAGCTGCTCCGAGTCCTCGAAGTCGAAGGCGTAGCCGCGCGCGGTCTGGTCGACGGCCGTGGCGTGCCGCACCGCCCAGTCATACGCTGCCCGGTCGGCACCCGGCGCCTGCTGCTTCAGCAGCTTCAGAGCCTGACCGGTCCGGTCCGCCCTTTCCTTTCGTTCGGCGTACGGCATGTGCAGGTACTGCTCGATGTACGCGCCCGCCGCCATCGTGGGCCGCAGTCCTCGGTACAGCGAGGTGAAGCGGGCGAGGAGGCCGGGGTGGGCGCGGGCCACGTAGCCGGTGACCTCGTCGTACAGCTCGGGGCCGGCCCACGCGAAGTCGTCGCCCATGAATTGGACCGGGTCGTCGGGGTGTCGGCGGTTGTACGACCGCATCCATTCCACGAGGGCCAGATACTCGGCGTTGTTCCACCACAGGTAGTCCCGCTGGAACTCCTCGCGCATGATGCGCCGCGGGTCCCCCTCGCCGCGCAGCACGTAGGCGTTGAGGCGCAGGCCGGTGCTCCAGGGGGCTTCCAGGGCGAAGGTACGGAAGCCCTGTTCCTCGACGAGGTGGCGGAAGACGCGGTGTCTGAGGGCGAAGAACTCGTGCGAGCTGTGGGTGGCCTCGCCCAGGCCGACGACCCGAGCGTCACCGATCATGCGGTCGAGGCGGCGCAGGTCGCGGGTGTCCCCACCCGGTTCGACGGTGCGCAACCGGTGGGAGGCGCGATCGAGGGCGTCGACGACGGTGGTGGCGGATTCGGTGACATGTGCGGTGGTCGGTGCGCTGGTCAGTGCGCTGGTCGTGACTGCCGGGCCGGCCGGCACAGCCACGGCCGGGACGCCGACCGCGACGGCGCCGAGTGTGACGAGCAAGGTCAGAGCGATGGCGGTCCGATGCCGTGTCATGATCCAAGGCTCCTGCCGCGCGGCCACGGAAACCATGCGGTTGACCGCCGACCTGAGGTGGGGGAGGCCTCCAGGCAGAAACGGGGGTTTTCCGCAGCGCACAGGCACTCTTCGCTTGCCACGCTGCCACCGTCGCCGGCGAGGAGACCGGCGGCACCATGACGCGGGCGGCAGACGGTAACAGCGGCCATTCGTCCCGCCCCGCCCGTCCAGCCCGGCACGCCGATGGACGCGCGGTCGGACGGGCCGGGCGGGTCGGCCGTCTGTCGTCGGGTTCGCTGCCAGCTTGGTCGTTCGTCGTCCTGTCTCCGAGGATGCTCAGGGCCGGAGATGCCGGGGCCGTGGTGCAGTCAAGTCGGAGGGGTTAGAGGTGAGTTCGAGCACGGGGAAGCGAATCGGCGAAGAGATCCTGATCGTCGGGGCCGGTGTGGTGGGGGCCTCGGTCGCCTATCACCTCACCCGGCTGGGACACGACCGCGTGACGGTGCTCGACGCCCGCGAGCGTGCCGTACTCTCCGGATCGACCGGCCTGACGCCCGGCTTCGTGGGCCAGCTCAGCACCACCCCGGAGCTGACGGTGCTGGCCAAGGACAGCGTCGCCGCCTACCGCGCGCTCTCGGAGCCCGCACCCGCACCGGTCTTCTGGCAGGTCGGCTGCCTGGAGGTCGCCACCGGCCTGGCCCGCCTGGAACAGGCTCACCAGGACGTCGAGCAGGGCAGGCGGGCAGGGCTGGAGGCGCGGGTCCTCGATGCCGCCGAGACCGTCGCCCTGGATCCCGCGCTGGTCGACCCCAACCGCGCCTTGGGCGGGCTGTTCATGCCGTCCGACGGCGCCGCCGACCCCGCCGCCTCACCCACGTCCTCGTCGAGGCCGCGGAGAAGGCCGGAGCGCGCTTCCACTTCGGCACGCCGGTACGGGCGCTGGAGACCGAGGCCGGCCGGGTCGTCGGCGTGCGAGCGGGCGAGGACGGCAGGCTGCTGCGGGCCGACCGGGTCGTGCTGGCCACCGGGATCTGGGGGCCGGTGCTGGCGGCGGAGGCCGGGCTGCGACTGCCCATGGTGGCCGTCCAGCACCCGTACCTGTTCACCGAGGAACTGCCCGGTCTCTACGACACCCCCATCGACGCACCGATCGTCCGCTACCCCGAGCACACCGTCTGCACCCGCCGCCACGGCCGCCGCTACGGACTGGGCAGCTACGCCCACACGCCCCTCCCGCTGACCCCGTCGGCCGCGCTCGTCTCGGCGGAACTCCCCTTCTCCAAGACCGACTTCGGTGCCGCCCTCGAAGAGGCCACCAGCCTCGTACCCGCCTTCCGCACCGCGCCGAGGGGCCGCCACCTCAACGGCGTGTTCGCCATGACCCCCGACGAACTCCCGCTGGTCGGCCCCGCCTCTGGCCTGGCCGGACTGTGGTTCGCGGAGGCGTCCTGGGTCACGCACGTCGGCGGTGTCGGCCGCCAGCTCGCGAACATGCTGCTGGAGACCGGCGACCTGTTCGTCGACCCCGACCGGCTGGCCCCCGACCGCTTCTCCTCCTGGAGTCACCAGAAGGTCCGCGAGACGGCGCTGGCCCACTACCAGGGCATCTACGACGCGCACTGAGCCCTGTCGGTCGTCGGGGAGGGCAGGCCCGTTCAGTCGATGCGCGCACACAGGTCGTCCGTCGTCCCGTGGAGGAGTCGTACGGACTTGTATCCGGTGGGGCTGATCTCCATCGTGTAGACGCCGTCGACGAGGTACAGGCCGCGCGGCAGACTGCCCTGGTCCTGGCCGACCCCGACGAGCACCGGCCCGTGCACGGCCCAGAGTTGGGAGCCGTCGGGCCGGTGCTCGACGACGGCCGAGCCGCTCGCGTCGGCGTCGTAGGAGGCGCCGGTCCCGGTGTTCGTGACGCGTACGACCAGATCGCCCTTGTAGGCGACCCGTCGCACGGAGCCGTCGGGGTAGGTGCTCAGCACGCGCCGCACCACCTCGTCGACGACCGGTTCGCCGTGGACGGGGAAGTCGCACCGCACGCCGGCGCCGACGTCCCACGGCGCGGCGGGTGCCGGTTCCCAGCCCTTCGCCGGCGCGGCGACCGTCTCCGCGGACGCGGGGTGCGTCCCGAGGAGCACGGCGGCAAGTGTCAGCGTCGCGAGGGCGGTTCGGCGCATGGTTCTCCCTGGGCAGAGGTGTGGAAGGAGGTGGCGTATGCCAGTCTCTCCCCGGCCTCTGACCAAAGCCTGACCATCGACGTCCCGTTAGGCTGCCGGACAGTCATGGAGTTCCAACTGCTCGGTCCGTTCGCCGCCCGCCACGAGGGGCGGCAGGTGCCGGTGGGCGGCCGCCGCCAGGAGCGGTGCCTGCTGGCGGTGCTGCTGCTGCACGCGGGCCGCGCCGTCCCGACGGACCGCCTCATCGACCTGCTGTGGGACGACGAGCCGCCCGCCTCCGCCCGTGCCACCGTCCACACCTACGTCGGCCGCCTGCGCGCCGCGCTCAGGCCACACGGGGTGTCCCTCGAGACCCGGCACGACGGTTACGGCGTGGAGCAGGGCCCCCACCGGATCGACGCCCAGGAGTTCGTCGGGCTCGTCGGGCAGGCGGCCGATGCCGGTGACCCGGCGGAGCGGATCCGCCTGTACGACCAGGCCCTCGGGCTGTGGCGCGGCCCGCTGCTCGCGGACGTGGCCGACGACCGGCTGCGCTCGCGCCTCGGCGGCGGGCTGGGCGAACTGCGCCTGACCACCGGGGAGCGGCGAGCTGAGGCCCAGCTCGCCATGGGTCTGCACGATCGTGTCGTGGCGGACCTGACGCCACTGCTGGACGAGCACCCGACCCGGGAGCGGCTGGTCGGCGCCCAGATGACCGCCCTGTACCGCGCGGGCCGCCAGGCCGATGCGCTCCAGTTGTACGGCCGCACCCGCGACCTGCTGGCGGACGAACTCGGCATCGAGCCAGGGCGCGAACTGCGCACGCTCCACGAGCGCATGCTGCTCGGCGATCCCCGTCTGGACCGGCCCCCCGGGCCCGTCTACGCGGCCCGGGTCGGCGACCAGTGGCTGCCGTGGAGTACGAGCGGACACCCGGCGCTGGAGTTCTGCAACACCTACGCCGGGTGGGGCGGGGAGCGGCTGCCCGGGTCGGACTGGCTGCGCGGCTACGCCACGCTCGCCGTGTGGGCCGGTCACCTCGACCTGATCGAGGACCGGCAGGTCACCCGCCTGCGCGAACAGGCCCTGCGGCAACCGGCCGAGGCCGCCGCCGTTCTCGACGAGGCCCGGCGGTTGCGTACGGACCTGTACGCCTGCCTGACCGATCCGCAGGACGGCCGGGCGTTCAAGGCGGTGGCCGGGGTCGTGGAGGACGCCGCCCGGCTGTCGGTCTTCAGCCGTGGCGAGGACGGTCTCGGACGCTGGCAGCCGTCGCCCTCCGCCGGTCTGCGCCTGCCCGTCTGCGCGGTGGCCCGCAGCGCGGGCGAACTGCTCGCCGACCCGAGGCGCTTCACCGTCCGCGGCTGCCCCAGCCGGGACTGCGGCTGGCTGTTCCTCGACGAGAGCGGGCGGCGGCGGTGGTGCAGTCTGGCGACGTGCGGCGCCAAGCGGTCGGGCGGGGGCCGGTTACAGGCGCGGATGACAGGCGGCCGATGACAGGCGGCGGATGACAGGCAGCCGGTGACGGGTCGCTTCGGCACCGGCGTCCGCACCGAACCGGCAGCACTCCTCATGGGATGCGGCCCGGCCGGAACCGGAACCGGTCCGTAGCCGCCAGCACCGCCTCCGTCAGGGCATCGCCCGACAGCCCGTGCCCCTCCTCGCCGATCAGCACGAGCTCCGCGTCCGGCCACACCCGGGCCAGCCGCCACGCGACGTCCGGAGGGCCGCTGATGTCCATCCGCCCGTGGACCAGCACGCCCGGGACGCCGGCGAGCTTCCCGGCGTCGCGCAGCAGCGCCCCGTCCTCCAGGAAGCCGGCGTGCCGCCAGTAGTGCGTGACGAGGCGGGCGAAGCGCAGCCGGAAGTGCGGGTCCTCGTAACGGGGATCGGGCTTGTGCCCGGGGTGCGTGGACACGTGGACGTCCTCCCACCGGCACCACTCCCGCGCGGCCCGCTCCCGTACGGCCGGATCGGGGTCGGCGAGCATCCGGGCGTACGCCTCCACCAGACTGCCGTCGCGCTCCCCCTCGGGGACGGCGTCGCGGAACCGGGCCCATTCCTCGGGGAAGATCCGGCCCATGTCCCGCGTGACCCACTCCACTTCGCGGCGGGTGGTGTTGGTGACGCTGAAGAGGACCAGCTCGGACACGCGTCCCGGGTGCTGCTCGGCGTAGGCCAGCGCGAGGGTCACGCCCCAGGAACCGCCGATGACGAGCCATTCCCCGATGCCGAGGTGCCGCCGGAGCAGTTCGATGTCGGCGATCAGATGCGGGGTGGTGTTGGCGTCGAGCGAGGTCCGCGGATCGGCGGCGTCGGGTGTGCTGCGCCCGCACCCGCGCTGGTCGAAGAGGACGATGCGGTACGCCGCCGGGTCGAACAGCCGACGCCAGAACGGCCCCGCCCCGGACCCGGGCCCGCCGTGGAGCACGAGGGCGGGCTTGCCTGCCGGATTCCCGCAACTCTCCCAGTACACGCGGTTGCCGTCGCCGACGTCGAGCATGCCGTGCTCGTACGGCTCGATGGGGGGATAGAGCTCGGTCATGCCAGACGCACTCTCCTCGGCCCTCGGGGCCCCGGGGGGCGTCCGCAGATATAACAGCGCTGTTAGATTAGCAGTGTGAACAGCGTGAGGAATCAGCCTGATCCGGTCGCCGTAGGCACTCTGCTCCGCCACGTCCTGGAGCTGCTCGACGGCGACGTGGCCAAGGTCTACGAGGAGCAGGGCCTCACCGAGTACCGGCCCCGCTTCTCCCCCGTCGTACGGGCACTCCTGGCCGAAGGCCCGCTGTCGGTGCGCGACTTGGCCGCGACGGTCGGTGTCACGCACTCGGCCGCGAGTCAGACGGCGGCGCAGATGGCCCGGGCGGGCCTGGTCACCCACACCCCCGACCCGCTGGACGCCCGCCGCCGCCTGGTCGGCCTCACACCGAAGGCCCACGCCCTGCTGCCGCGGATCGAGGCGGAGTGGGAGGCCACGGTGGCGGCGATGGCGGAGCTGGACGCGGAGCTGTCGATGCCGTTGGGGGAGCTGCTGAGGGAGGTGGCGCAGGCGGTGGGCCGGCGGCCGTTCCGGGAGCGGGTCGCGGCGGCGTATCGGGGCCGAGGGGGCGGTCCTCCGTCGTGACGGGGCCGCATTGGGGGAGATTCACGGATCCGGCTTGACCCTCACGTTGCGTCAGGCCGGAAGGTGGGGTGCATGAGCGACTACTACGACGCGTTCGAGATGAGTCCCGTGCCCCCTCCCGGCCCGGATGCGGTTCCGCCGGAGCCGCTCCGTGGCATCTATGGAATGCCCGCGTTCGTGACGATCCCCACGAGCGATCTGGCGGCGTCGGTGGACTTCTGGGTTCGCGGGCTCGGGTTCATCGAGCTGTTCAGCATCCCCGGCAGGGTTGTGCACCTGCGCCGGTGGGCGTTCCAGGACGTACTCCTCGTCCCGGCACCGAGCGTTCCGGAGCAGGCACCGCAGATGAGCGTCAGTTTCTCGTGCGTGCTCAGCCAGGTCGATTCCCTTGTCGAGGCCTGTCGTGCCTTGCGCCCGGACTCGGTCGACGGTCCACGGGACACTCCCTGGACCACCCGCGACGTGGAGGTGATCACCCCGGAGAACGCACGGATCGTTTTCACCGCGGCCAAGCCCCTCGATCCGGCCAGTCAGGAGGCGCGGGACCTTGCAGCCGTCGGGATCACCCCACCCGGTTTCGATCGCGGCGACAATGAGGAGCATGCCTGATGTCACTGATGCCGATGGCCTGACCGTCGGTCAGGTCTCGGGGCGTCTGGGCGTGACGGTCCGCGCGCTGCACCACTGGGACGAGATCGGTCTGGCGCGACCCTCGCTGCGCACGGCCGCCGGATACCGGCTCTACACCGCCGGCGATCTGGAACGCCTGCACCGCATCGTCGTCTACCGTGAGGTCGGTCTCGGCCTGGACAGGATCCAGGCCATCCTGGACGACTCGGCGGCAGACGTGCCCGGCGCGTTGCGCGCGCAGCGCGCCCAGGTCGCCGAACGGATCGACCGCCTCCAGCAGCTCAGCGCCGGACTGGACCGGATGATCGACGCCCACGAGCGCGGCCTGCTGCTGACCGCCGAGCAGCAGGCCGCGATCTTCGGCCCCCAGTGGAACCCGGACTGGCCCGCCGAAGCCCGTCAGCGCTACGGGGACACGACGCAATGGCGGCAGTACGCCGAGCGCTCGGCCTCTCGTGGTCCGGAGGAATGGCAGGCCGTCGCCGACGCCATTGCCGGCTTCGAGCGCGCCCTCGGGGAGGCGGTGGACGCCGGCGTCACACCTGGCAGCCCGGAAGCGAATCGACTCGTCGAGTGGCACCGCGAAGTCTTTGCTTCGTACTTTCCCCTCACCAGGCAGATGCAGGTCTGTCTCGGCCGCATGCATGAGGCCGATCCGGGATTCGCCGCCCACTACGACGGCATCCGCCCCGGCCTTGCCACGTGGTTCCGTCGAATCATCGACGCCGATGCTCGCGCCCACGGCATCGACCCCGACACCGCGACCTGGGAGTAGGGCGCGGTGCACCGGCTGTCGTATGGCGCTGGTGCGACTCAGCCGTACAAGGCCACCCTCGGCAACACGGTCCCCCGGGCCTCGGGGTTCACCACCGTGACCCGGTACCGCTCCTTGAGCTGCTCCCCCGCCCCCAACGTCCGCTGCGCGCCCACGAGATCCGTGAACAGCGTCCCCGTCTGGCTGCCCGGCTGCACGGCCATCCAGCAGTCATGTCCCGTGCGCCGCTCGACCTTGACGTCCGACGGCGCCAGGTACGGCCCGGCGTCCGGGGACGTCACCAGGAGCTGCGGGGCGACGGTCGTGGGCGTCGGCGTGTTGTTGCGGTAGGTGACGGTGAACTCCTGGGGGGCGTCGGCCCGGAGGGGGCTCGTGGGCAGGTCCACGAAGTCCGTGGGTATGGCGGGCTCCTGCGCCTGGGAAGCCGTGACGGTCACCGCCGCGGCGACCGCCGGCGTGGCCGCGAGGGCGGGTCCCGCCGTGGCCAGGCCGGTGACGGCGACGACGGCTGCGAGGAGGGCGACTCTGATACGGCTGTTCTTCGACGACACGTCGGCTGTTCCTTCGGGTGGGGGGAGGAATTCGCTCAGGTGAACTGGTCGGCCGTTCCCGGCGCTTGACCAGACTAGGCCTCAGACTACGCAGCGGATCCTAGGCAGCGCCCCGGCCCCCGCGGATCGGCCGAACGGCCGAGGCACCCCGCATCGCCGCCGCGCACCCCCCACCGTTCCGAAAGTGAACGGCACCGCAACTACCGCGGGTATGGGAGAGATCGAGTGGACGTAGGTCCACAAGGCCGATCTTCTTCCCCTCCCCCTCCAGGTGAACTAGAAACTTCAACGACCCAGCCGCACCACAGGGGTGCTCGACGGCACATGCGCCGCGCCCGAGGGGGAATCAACACAGTGACCAAGCAAGTTCAAGGACGGAGCCGGTCCGCCGCCCGCGCACGCAGACGCCTCCCGCGTCTGAGGATCGCCATCGCCGCCGCCGTCTCCTTCGCTCTCGCCGGAACCGCCGCCCAGGTGATGGCCGCCCAGCCGGACGGGAGCGACGGGCAGCCGCCCGTGCCGTCGTTGTCCTGGTCCGACTGCCCCAGGGCGGCTTCGAGTGCGCGAACGCCGACGTGCCGTTGGACTACCGCGATCCGCAGGGCAGGACCATCACCCTGGCGGTCATCCGCAAGCAGGCCCCGGACCAGGCCAAGAAGAAGGGCACCCTCTTCCTGCAGCCCGGCGGGCCCGGCAACTCCGGCGTGGACTTCGTGCGCGGCAACTACGCCGACCTGCCCGCCGCCCTGCGCGACTCCTTCGACGTCTTCGGCTACGACGTACGCGGCGTCGGGCGCAGTTCACCGGTCACGTGCTGGGACGACCAGACGTACACCCAGGCCATCACCGCCGCCAAGGGCGTCCCCGGCCCGGACGCCTACGAGCCCGCCGTGCGCCAGGCCGCCGCGTTCGGCCAGGCCTGCCAGGACAACGCGGGCGATCTGGTGCCGTACGTGGGCACCGAGTACGTCGCCCGTGACATCGACCTGCTGCGCCAGGCCCTCGGCGAGGACCGACTGACGTACTACGGCCGGTCCTTCGGGAGTTACATCGGCACCATCTACGCCGCCATGTTCCCCGAGCGGGTGCGCGCGCTCGCACTCGACGGCGCCTACGACCCCGAGCACTACGCGAACCAGCCCTACGCCTACGACCGTCCCCAATACCTCGCCCTGGACGGCGCGATGAGGCGCTTCCTCGGCTGGTGCAAGGCGGACCAGGACACGTGCGGGTTCGGTGACGGCGACCCCCGGGCCGCGTTCGAGAAGCTCAAGGCCGACCTCGACGCGAGCCCCGTACCCACCGCCAACGGCGGGCAGGCGAACGGCTACACCCTCGTCTACCGCCTCCTGTTCAACATCAACGAGGGCAAGGTCATCTGGCCCTCCCTCGGCGAGGCCCTGCGCAAGGCCCAGCAGCGCGACAACACCTCCTTCCTGCTCCGGCCGCCGTCCGCGGCCAGCTACGACTTCCTCAACCCGAACGTGGTCGTCGAGTGCGTCGACAAGGCCTACCCGAGCGACCCGGCCCTGCTGAAGCGGCAGGTCACCACCAACGCCAGGCTGGCGCCGCTGCTCGGTCCGGCCCTGGCGTACGGTCCGCCGCTCTACGACCACCAGCACGCCACCGCCTGCGCCCAGTGGCCCGGCGAGCGGGTCAGCCGCTACGACGGTTCCTTCCGGGCGGAGGGCTCCGCGCCGATCCTCGTGCTCGGCACCACCGGTGACCCGGACACCCCCTACCGGGACGCGGTGGCCCTGTCCCGGGAGCTCGACAACGGCCGGCTGCTCACCTTCGAGGCCGAGGGGCACACCGCCTTCGGGCGCAGCGCCTGCGCGACGGACGCCGTCACCGGTTACCTGGTGGACCTGAAGGTCCCGGCGCGCGGCACGACCTGCGCGGACGAGACCCAGCCGCCGTCCTCCACGCCGAAGGTGGCCCCGCCCGGCACGACCCTCGGCGAGCTCCGCAACGGTGTGAACGACCGCCTGGACCGCCTCGGCTTCCTGCGCTGACCGACCGCACCACGGCACCCCGGGTGCCGGGCCACCACCAGGCCCGGCACCCGTTCCCACCCCGGGCTCCAGCCCGTTCCGGACCCCGGTCGTGGTCAGCACCCGGACCGTCACCGCCGCCGACACCCTCGACGTGGCCATGGCGCCGGCGGGCGGCCAGGCGGTCGTCCTGACGCCGGGCTGAGCCCGGGGCGGGTGGGGTTTTCCCCAGGGCCCGGGTCCACCGACCGGTGGACGGCAGGTTCAACCGAGTACCTCTGTCCGGCAACTGCCCTGCTCAGCAAGCATTCTGGGCATGAACTCATTATCTGTGCGCGTGGCGCGCTGGAGCGCGCGACATCCCTGGCGGGCGATCGTCGGCTGGCTGGCGTTCGTGGTGCTGTGTCTGGGGGTCGGCAGCGCCGTCGGCACGAACAGCGCGAAGACGGCGGACTACCGGGTCGGTGAGGCCGGCCGCGCCGAGGCCCTGGCGGCCGAGGCGCATCTGGAGCGCAGGGCCGCCGAGCAGGTGCTGATCTCCTCCCGGTCGGGCGGTGCCCTCGACGAGGGCGCCGCCCGGGCCGCCGCGGACGACCTGACCGACCGGATGCGTAAGCTGCCCGAAGTGGCGGGCGTGGCCGACCCGTTGCTGTCCGAGGACCGCCGGATCCTGATGGTCGAGGTGGCGCTGAAGGGCGAGGAGCGGGACGCGAAGGACAAGGTCGACGCGCTCGTGGCGCGGACCGCGGCGGTGCAGAAGAGCCACCCCGGGCTGCTGCTGGAGGAGACCGGAAGTCCCTCCGTCAGCAAGGGGGTCGACAAGCAGCGCAGTGACGACCTGGCGCTGTCCGAAGCGATCACCCTTCCCATCACCCTGGTCACGCTGATGGTGGTGTTCGGGTCGGTGACCATGGCCGGGGTGCCGTTGCTGCTGGCGCTGTCGTCGATCGCGGCGGCGGTCGGGCTCTCCATGGTCGTCTCGCACGTGTCGCCCGACGCCGGGGTCGGCACGAACGTCATCCTGATGATCGGCCTCGCGGTCGGCGTCGACTACACGCTCTTCTACCTCAAGCGCGAGCGGGAGGAACGGGCCCGCTCCGGAGGACGGCTCTCCTCCGAGGCGCTGGTGGAACTGGCCGCCGCGACCTCGGGCCGGGCGGTCGTGGTCTCCGGGCTCGCGGTGGTCGCCTCCACGGCGACGCTGTACCTGGCCTCCGACGTGATCTTCTCCTCCCTCGCGACCGGCACCATCATCGTCGTCCTGGTCGCGGTGGCCAGTTCGCTGACGGCCCTGCCCGCGCTGCTCGTCAAGCTGGGGCGGCGGGGGGAACGCCGGGCACTGCGGCGGGCGGAGCGCGGAAAGCCGGCGCGGCGGGTACGCGGCGGGACAGGCGGCGGCCGGATGTGGAGTGCTCTGCTGCGGCCCGCCGCCCGGCATCCCTTCGCGACCCTGTGCGTCTCGGTCGTCGCGCTCCTCGCCCTCGTCGTCCCGCTGGCCGGACTGAAGATCACGGAGATGAGCCGGGACACGCACTCCCGCGACATTCCCGCGATGAAGGTCTACGACCGGCTCAACGAGGCGTTCCCCGAGCAGCGGGTGACCCACCAGGTCGTCGTGCGTGCCGACGCCTCACGGTCGGGGGAGGTGGGAGCCGCGCTGCGTGAGGTGGCCGAGCGTGCCGCAGCCGACCCGCTGTTCACCGAGGCCTCGCGCATACGGTCGTCCGCCGACGGGCGCACCAGCACCCTCGAACTGAAGGTGCCGCACCTCGGCAACTCCGACGAGGCGTACGACTCCCTGGACCGGCTCCGGGACGACTTCCTGCCCGCGACCGTCGGCCGGATCAGCGGCGCCGAGTACGGCGTGTCCGGGGACGTCGCCCGCTACGCCGACTATCCCGCCCACCAGAACGGCAAACTGCCCCTGGTGCTCGGCGCGTTGCTGCTGGTGACGTTCGCGATGACCGTGTACGCCTTCCGTTCGGTGGTGCTCGGGCTGCTCGGCGTCGCCCTGAACCTGCTGTCCGCGGCGGCGGCGCTCGGGCTGCTCGTCCTGGTCTTCCAAGGGACGTGGGCCGAGGGCCTGCTGGACTTCCAGTCCACCGGGTCGATCGGGTCGCGGGTGCCGCTGTTCCTCTTCGTCATCCTCTTCGGGCTGTCGATGGACTACCAGGTGTTCGTGGTGAGCCGCATCCGGGAGGCCGTACTCGCGGGCGTGCCCACACGGCAGGCGGTGCTCGACGGGATCCGTTCCTCGGCGAGCGTGGTGACCAGCGCGGCGGTGGTGATGACGACCGTGTTCACCAGCTTCGTCTTCCTGCACATCATCGAGATGAAGCAGATGGGCTTCGTCCTGGCGGCGGCCGTGCTGATCGACGCGTTCGTGGTCCGGGTCATGGTGCTGCCGGCGGCGATGCTGCTGCTGGGCGAGGCGAGCTGGTGGCCCTCGCGCCCGGGGCGCCGGGCGACGGCTGCCCCGGAGAAAAGGTCGCCCTCCCTCCCGGCGGTCGACGTACGTTGATCGGCATGACCGCTCTCGCCGGGTCCACCCCCGACGCCCTCTGGGCGACCTCGCTGCGCCGCTGGAACGCGGTGTGCTGGCTGCTGTTCGCCGTGATGGCCTTCGGGCTGGTCGCCATGGACCGGCCCGGCGGGAGCAAGTACGTGGCGCTGGCCCTGCTGGGCGGGGTGGTGCTGTCGTACGCGGTCCTGAACCGCTTTCCGTCCCATCCCGTCGTACGGCACGTCTATCTGTCGGTACTGGTGATCGCGTTGGGCGGGCTGGCGTATCTGCGGGGCAACTACGCGGCGCTGTTCATGGTGACGCTTCCGCACTACTGGATGTTCGGGCGGACGCCGAGGGCCTCGATGGCGTTCCTGGGGCTCGCCACGGCCGCCACCCTGGCCGCGAGCGTGCTGCGGCAGGACGGCTGGACGGTGGAGTTCTTCACCGAGACGCTCGTGTCCACGGTGCTCGTCGTCGCCGTGGGGGCGCTGATCGGGCTGTGGGCCCATTCGGTGGTCGGGCAGAGCGCCGAGCGGGCGAGGCTGATCACCGAACTGGAAGAGGCCCAGGCCGAGTTGTCCGAGGCCCACACGCGTCAGGGCGCGGCGGACGAGCGGGAGCGGATGGCGCGGGAGATCCACGACACCCTCGCGCAGGGCTTCGCCTCGATCATCGTGCTCGCCGAGGCGGCCCGGGCGGGCCTCGACGCCCACCCGGAGCGCAGCGCCCAGCAGTTGCGGTCGATCGAGTCGACGGCCCGGGAGAACCTCGCCGAGGCCCGGGAACTGGTCGGCTCGCCCCGGCGCCCCGGCCAGGCGGCCGCCGGTTCGGTGGCGCAGACCCTGCGCCGGACCCTGGACCGTTTCGCCGAGGACACCGGCCTGACCGTCGACGCCGACCTGGCGGACCTGGACTGTGACCAGCAGACCCGGATCGCGCTGCTGCGCTGCACCCAGGAGTCCCTGGCCAACGTGCGCAAGCACGCCCGCGCCTCCACGGTCGGCGTGGTCCTGGCCCGGCAGCCGTACGGCGTGGAGCTCGAAATAACCGACGACGGGAGAGGGTTCGTCGTGGAGTCGTCGACGGGCTTCGGCCTGGACGGCATGCGTAAACGGCTGGCCGAGCTGGGCGGGAGACTGACGGTGACGAGTTCGGTGGGCGACGGGACGCGGGTGCTGGCGCTGATACCGCAGGGGGTGCAGGCATGACCGGCGGACCGCTCCGCGTCATCGTCGTGGACGACCACACCGTCATGCGGGCCGGCGTCGTGGCCCTCCTCGCCTCCGACACCGGCATCGAGATCGTCGGCGAGGCGGGCGACGGCCGCGCGGCCCTGGACCTCGTCGAGTGCCACGAGCCCGATGTCGCCCTGGTCGACCTGCGGATGCCGGTACTGGACGGCGTGGCGACCACGACCGAGATCGTGCGGCGCTTCCCCCGCACCCGGGTGCTGATTCTGACGACGTACGACACCGACGCGGAGATCGAGCGCGCGGTGGAGGCCGGGGCGATCGGCTACCTCCTCAAGGACACCACCCGTGAGCAACTGGCCGACGCGATCCACGCGGCGGCGCGCGGGGAGACGGTGCTGGCGCCCCGGGTCGCCGAACGGCTGGTCGCCCGCATGCGCCAGCCCGCCCAGATCCCGCTCACCGCCCGGGAGGCGGATGTCCTGAACGCGGTCGCGGACGGCCTGACCAACGCCGAGATCGGCCGCCGCCTCGTCATCGCCGAGGCCACGGTGAAGACGCATCTGCTCCGGCTGTTCGCCAAGCTCGACGTCAACGACCGCACCAGGGCGGTGGTGGTGGCGATGGAACGGGGACTGTTGCGCAGGCCTGCCGGCACGGAGGGCGCTTGACAGCGGCGGGTTCCTCCGGGACGGAGGGCCGGGCGGAACTCAGCGTCGCCGGGCCGCCGCGTAGCGGTGAGCGAGAGGGTGCTGGAGTCCAAGATGCCGGAACTGGTAGACGGTGCCCACCCGGCGCAGCACTCCCCGGGCCGCGTGGGCGTCCGCCAGGAAGCCCATCAGGCGCCACGGTATGTGCCCCCGCCCGGCCAGGAGGAACCGCACGGTGACGAATCGCCACCAGAGTGATCCGCCGGTGGCCACGAAGGTGCCGAACGCCAGGCCGACGGGCAGGCCCAGTTCCGGACCGGCCCCCAGCCCGATCGCGACAGCGGCCATGGAGCCGCTCACCAGCCACAGGCCCAGGAACGCACGGCGGTCCTTGACGAAGAGGTCACCGGGACTGACCGCGGCCGCGGTCGTGGGAATGTGGGCGCCGAGTCCGCCCGCCAGCGCGCCCATCAGGCCGGCCGCGAACGCGGTCGCCACGCCGTTGTCGCCCCCGGACGGCAGCCCGAGCACGAGCCCCGCGACAGCTGCGGCCTCGGCTCCGACGCCGACGAAGACAGGCCTCCGTGATCTGTTCACGGGCCGGCCGAGCCGATGTCCACCACGCGGGCCCAGGCCGGGGGCGAGTCCGGGACGTACTCGGGGTTGGTCTCGTCGTAGGCGTGGCCCCGGTACCGGCGCGGGAACAGGCCGATCACCGTCCGGCACGGGGGTCGGGTGCTCGGCCAGGGGGTCTGGCCGTCGGTCAGGGCCACGATGACGTCCGGGGCCGGGCGGGTGCGCAGCGCCCGGGTGAAGCCGGTGCGCAGGTCCGTGCCGCCGCCGCCCGTCAGCGGGATGCCCTCGGCACGGCACAGCGTGTGCACGAACCGGGCCGACGCGTCGCACGGCACCACCGTGACCAGGTCGCGCCGGCCGCCCACGGCCCGGGAGATCGCGGTGACCTCCAGGAGCGCGCTGCCCAGCTCGGCGTCACTGACCGATCCGGAGGTGTCGATGATGACGGACACCCGGGGCGGCCGCCGTCTGATGCTCGGCAGCACGGCGCCGGGCACGCTCGCCGAGCGGCGGGCCGGGCGGCCGTAGGTGTAGTCCTCGCCCGCGCCGGGTCCGGACGCCGCCGAGCGGACGGCCGCGCCCAGCAACTCCCGCCACGGCTGAGGTGGGTGGAAGGCCTCGTCGGCCCAGCGCCGCCATCCCTGCGAGGCGTTGCCGGGACGGCCCGTGATGCCCTGCGCCACCCGGAAGCGGACGGCGTCCCGCTCCTGCTCGCTCAGGCCGTGCGCACCGTCCGGGCCAAGCTCCCACTCCCTGTCCAGGCCGTCGGCGCCGCTGCCGCAGTCCAGCCAGGCCAGGTCCCGCATCCGCGGGCCGAGGCGGAACTGCCACAGGTAGTCCTCCATCAACTGGCCTTCCGGCAGGCCCAGTCCCTCCGGGTCGACAGCGCCCTCCGGGCGGGCCAGCCCTTCGCCGTACACGTCGTCGTTGATCTCCAGGTCCGCGGCGATGTTCATCCGCAGCCGCTCCGCCGGGCCGCTCAGCCCGCGCTCCCGAGCGACCCGGTCACCGCGCCGGTGGTGGTCGCGCAGCAGGTGCGACACCTCGTGCACCCACACGCCGGCCAGCTCCTCGACGGGCGTACGGTCCACGAACGCCGGCGACACGTAGCACCGCCAGTACCGGTCGACGCCCATCGTCGGGACCCGCCGCGACTCGACGACGTGCAGGGCGAACAGGGCCGTCGCGAGGTACGGGCGGACCCGGGCGGCGTGCAGACGGGCGGCGAAGAGCTTGGCGCGGTCGAGGGTGCCGGGCGTTTGCGGGGCTTCGGCCGTAGCGGGGGTGTACGGCGTCGGCGGCGTGTCCGTCGGCGGCGGCGTGCCGGGCGTCCCGGGGACTTCGGCCGCTCCGGGTGTGCATGTCGGCGGACGCGTGTCTGTCGTCGTCGGTGGCGGTGTACCGGACGCCTGCCCGGTCATCGGTGCCCTCGGCCTGTCCCTCGTCAGCGGCGCCCTCGGCGCGTCCCTCGTCATCGGCCCGCCTTCGCCGTGGCCGCCGGCTTCGTCCGGGCCGCCGCGTCGTCCGCTCGGCGGGACAGGGACACCACCCCGGCGAGACTCTCGATCGCCGCCGGTACGTCCCAGTCGTCCCGGCGCAGTGCGGCGAGGGTGGTCGCGGGGACGACCACCACGTCCGGGGGTCCGCTCTCCACCGCCCTGACCAGGAGCGCCCACGCCGCGTCCCAGCGGGACTTCTCCGGACGGCTGCGGACCGCGGCCACGACACCGTCCAGCGCGGCCTGGCGCAGATCCCCCCGCTCGGGCAGGACCGCACCGTCCGGGTCGGCCAGGAGCGTCTCGGGGTCCGGGAGGTCCATCCGGTCCATGCTCGCCAGCAGTTCGAGACCCGGGCCGTCCCCGACCGTGCCGCGTACCAGCAGGGACAGGACGTCCCGGGAGGAGCCGGCGGCGGTCGCGAAGGCGATCAGGTGCAGTGTCATCTCCCAGCTCCGGGGAGACGGCCAGGGCCCGCCCCGGCGGGTTTCCCCGCTGGGCAGCCGGTGCACGAGCCCGGGGCGTGCGGTGAGCAGCCCGCACACGGCACGCCGGGCGAAGGCCACGGCCTCCGGCAGCTTCCGGGGGTCGAGGCGGGGCAGGGTCGCCCGGGGCCAGGTCCCGCCGAGGCCGCGTACGACGACCTCGGTGTCGTGGGCCCACTGGAGATGGACGAAGCGGTTGGCGAGCGGCGGGCTCAGTTCCCAGCCGTCGGCGGCCGAGGAACGCGGGTTGGCGGCGGCCACGATCCGCACACCCGGCGGCAGCCGCAGTGCACCGATCCGCCGCTCCAGCACGAGCCGGAGCAGGGCGGCCTGAACGGCGGGCGGCGCGGTGGAGAGTTCGTCGAGGAAGAGCAGTCCCCGGCCGGCCCGCACCAGTCGTACGGCCCAGTCCGGCGGGGCCATCGGAACGCCCTGTTCGGCGGGGTCGTCGCCGACGATCGGCAGCCCGGAGAAGTCGGACGGCTCGTGCACGCTGGCGATCACCGTGGTCAGCGGCAGGTCCAGGGCCGTGGCGAGCTGGGTCAGGGCCGCCGTCTTGCCGATGCCCGGCTCGCCCCACAGCAGCACGGGCAGGTCCGCGGCCACGGTCAGGGTCAGGGCCTCCAGTTGGGTGTCGGGTCGGGGTTCGGTGGTGGTGTCGCGCAGCAGGGACAACAGGTCGCCGGCGGTTTCGAGTTGCGTGGCGGTGTCGGGCTCGGTGGACGGGGTGCGTGTGGGCATGTGTGATCACCTGTGGGTCTAGGAGGTCTGAGGGTTCCGGGGGAGGCAGAGCGACGTCACATGTGGCGTGGGTGCGGGCCGTGGTCGCGGGAGCGGCGGCGGTCCCAGGGGCGCAGACTGCCGGGCGAGGGTCCGGCCAGGCCCGCCCGGAACAGCCCGTAGGCGATGCGCCGCCGCGCGGCCGTCTCCAGCGCGTCCCGCAGCGGGCCGTTGCGCAGCACCGCCTCAGGGCCCAGCAGGCCCTCCACGACGGCCAGCGCACCGGCGACGTCGCCGTGGTCGAGGCGTTCGCGGACGCCGGTGAGGCAGTCGGGGCGGCGGTGTGCCTCGTCGATGGCCCGCAGGCAGGGCAGCGGGGTTCCGCCGAGGGCGACCAGCAGTTCCTCGCGGCGGATCTCGGCCGGGTCGTGGTCCAGCGCGGCGAGCGCACCGTCGACCAGACCGATGCGGTGCCGGGCGCCCCGGCACTCCACCAGCCGTGGATCACCGGACCGGCCCGGGTCGCGGGACGCGGGGGGCGGCGCACCCACCCCCAGCGCCGAGGCGACCAGCGGATGCAGCCGTCCGGCGCCGATCGCCCCGGTCCTGAGCAGTTCCAGGTCGGGCAGCACCCAGGTGGCCGCGTCGGGCAGGACGGGCAGTGCGGGGTCAGGGGCGTGCGTGTTCACCACCGCGGCCCCGTCGGACACGTCCAGAACCAGCCGGTTGCGCGCCCCGAGCCGTACACAGACCCTGCCGCCCGACCGGCCCTCGGCACGCAGCAGGATCTCCGCCTCGGCCACCCACCGGTCGACGGCACAGTGGTGCCCCGGCGGCAGCAGGCCGGTCGGTTCCGTATCCACGGCCAGGGCCGAGCGGCCGTCGACGGGCGGTCCGTCAGCCCCGCACCGCATCCCCAGCTCACCGGCCCGGCGCACGTCCCACAGGTGGCGGTGCAGGTCGAGACGGAACCGCCGGCTGGGACGCGGATGCGGATGGCGGCGGTCGGCCGCCTCCGCGTGGGACGCGTCCCACAGCGCGAGGCTGATCCGCTGACCGGCGTCCGCCCAGGCCGGCGGGGTCCGCACCACGAGGTGCAGCGGGCTCACACCGTCCCGCCCGGCCGCGTCGTACCGGGCCAGGGTGACGGTCAGCCCCGGCCGCAGCAGCCCGTCGGGGGCGATCCTCGGCAGGTGCCAGCGCAGCAGGTCGGGGGCCAGGTGACGGAGGTCGGTCCGGAGCCGGGCGGCGAGCTCCCGGCCGTGGACTCGGGCCACGGCACGCGGCTGGAGGTCGACGTCGACGTTCGCGGCGGCGCACGCGCCCGCCCAGTCCCCGGCTCGGCGCCGGGCGGTCGCGGTCTCGATCATGGCGGGCGGCACGGCGAACTCGCGCACGCGCGGCCAGAAGGAAAGCGAGGGTTTCCCGTTCGCGGTGTGGGTGAGCATCAGCACTCACCTGGAGCGGACGGGACCCCCAATCTGTCAACGCAGTGAGTCGTCATCGCGACGGATGCTAGTGGCCCTCGCTCCCTTGCGCAGCCGATTAATGCCGAGGCTCATACGACATGCGACTCGGGCCGGATCTCCGCCCCGTCCCGGAAGCGACCGGCGGCGAGCGGGCCGACATCGACGCAGGGCGTGCGGTCCAGGCACAGGTCGCGGACGATCTCCCCCACCGCCGGGGCCTGGAGGAAGCCGTGACCCGAGAACCCGGTGGCGTAGAGGAAGTTGACGACTTCCTCCGAGCGGCCGATGAGCGCGTTGTGGTCGGGGGTGACCTCGTAGAGCCCGGCCCAGCCGCCCGCCGTCTCCAGGTCCGCGAGGGCGGGCGCGCGACGGCGTGCGACCTCGCGGAACAGCTCCAGCCACTGCGGGGTCCAGGTCGTGTCGAATCCGTCCGGCTGGGCGGGGTCGGCCAGGCCGAGCAGGAGACCGTCGTCGCTGTTGTGGAAGTACGCGGAGGACGTGAAGTCGATGGTGAAGGGGATGCGCGGGGCGGGGGGCGTGAGCGGGACGGTGAAGGCCAGTTGGCGCCGCACCGGCCGCACGGGGAGCGGGACGCCGGCCATCTCGCCGATCCGGGCCGACCAGGCGCCGGCGGCGCAGATCACCGTGGCGCAGTCGATCCGCCCGCGGTCGGTGTGGACGGCCGTCATCCGGTCGCCGGCGGTGTCGAGGCCGGTGACGGTGGTGTGCGTCGCGAGGACGGCCCCGGCCCGGGCCGCCGCCCGCGCGTAGCCCTGGACGACCAGTCCGGGCCGGGCGTGGCCGTCGGCGGGCGAGTGGGCGGCGGCCACCAGTCCGTCGGTGCTGACGTAGAGACACAGCCGGCGAGCCTCTTCGGGGGTGGTCATGCGGCTGGGGACGCCGAGGGAGTTCTGCAGGCGCACACCGGCCTCGAAGTCCGCGGCCTGCTGCTCGGTGGTGAGCAGGAAGAGATAGCCGACGGTGTCGAGCCGGATGTCGGCGCCGGGCCGGTCCGGGAAATCGCGGAAGGCGCGCAGACTCCGGCTGCCCAGTTCGATGTTGAGCGGGTCGGAGAAGTGCGCCCGCACGCCGCCGATCGGCTTGCCCGAGCTGCCGCAGCCCAGCTCACCGCGTTCCACGACGACGATGTTCCGCACCCCGGCCTCGGCCAGGTGGAAGGCGATGCTGGCGCCCATCACGCCGCCGCCGATGATCACGACGTCGGCGGTGCGGGGAACGGTGGGGAAGACGGGTGAGGAGGTCAACGGGCCGTCCCTTCAGGCGTTGTGCGGGTGTGCCTGCATCCACGGCACGTCACGATCACAAGCGGCGTCATTGAACCCGGTGGCAGGGGCGTTGCCAAGAGGGCCGGGGCGGCCTCCGCCCTTCACCCTCCGCCCTCACCGAGCTTTGCCCCCACCGGACTTTGCCATCCCTTTACAACCCGTCCCCCGGCCGCCTCGTCTCTCCGCACGACCCGTCACCCACCCCGCCGTTCACCGGGCGGGACCGACGAAGGAGAGCGTTCCCATGCGCCGAACCGTCCTCACCGCCCTGGCCCTCGCGGGCACCGCCGTACTCCTGGGCACGGGGCCCGCGTTCGCGAGCGAGGCGACCACCCCGAGCCCGGCCCCGACGGCCGCCGAATCCACCCCCCGGCCGGCGGAGAGCGCCGAACCGACGGCCAGTGCCGAGCCGACCCGCGCGCCGGCCGACGCCACGCCGGTCCCGAGCGGGGAACCGACCCGGGCACCGGCCGACGACCAGGTCTCCGTCGTACCGAGCGGCGCGCCCGACACCGGCGTGACGACGGCGTCCCAGGCCTCCGACTCCGGCCTCGGCGGGGCGGCGGTCGGCGCGGGCGCCGCCGCGGTGCTCGCCGTGGGCGGCGGGACGGTCCTCGTCGTACGGCGCCGCCGGGCGACCAGGGCATGACCCCGTTCTCCAGACGCGCGTTCACGACGGCGGCGCTGGCGTCGCTGCTCACGGCATGCGCAGGCCAGGGGACGGACCGGACGACGCCGGGCTCCGGAGCCACCGCACCACAGCCGCAGTCTCCCGCTCGGCCGGGGCCGGCCAAGGGGGCGCGTCCCCTGGCCCATTCGGTCCCGGTCCGGCTGCTGGTCCCGGCCATCGGTGTCGACACCCCGGTGATCCGGCTGGGGCTGGCCCCGGACGGCACGGTGCGGGTGCCGCCGGTCACGGCGGACGACCGGGCGGGCTGGTACCGGCACTCGCCAACGCCGGGCCAGACAGGCCCGTCGGTGATCCTCGGGCACGTCACGGTCGGGCCGTACGGCGACGGCGTCTTCCGTCACCTCGCCCGGCTGCACCGCGGCGACCGGATCGTGGCGCGCCTGGAGAACGGCACGGCGGCAGAGTTCGCCGTCACGGCGGTACGGACCGTCCCCCGAACCCACTTCCCGGTGGACGACGTCTACGGGAACGTGGACCGCCCGGAGTTGCGGCTGATCACGTGCGGCGGAGCGCGTACCGGCGACGGATACGCGGACAACGTGATCGTGTTCGCCGCGCTGAGCGGTGCCCAGTCCCCGACCTCTGGAGAGCGTTGAAACGGTCCCGTGAGAAGGCCGCGTCCGAGCTGTTCGCCGCCCTCTACCCGCGCCTGGCCGGCTGGTGCCGCCGGCTCGTCGACGACGACGAGACGGCCCACGAGATCGCCTCGGAGGCGTTCACCCGGCTCTGGGCCCGCTGGACGTCCGTGGCGGAACCCCGCGGCTTCCTCTACGTCACCGCGGCCAACCTCGTCCGGGACCACTGGCGCAAACTGGAGCGCGAGCGCAGGGCCATGCACCGCGTCACCTCGGAAGCCGCCGTGCGGCCCCACCCCGAGCAGGCCGACCCGTCGGTGCGCCTGCTCGTGCAGTCGCTCCCGGAACGACTCCGCGTCCCGATCCTCCTCCACTACTACGCTGACATGCCGATCCGGGAGGTGTCCGTGCTGACCGGGCGCAAGGAAGGAACGGTCAAGGCCGACCTGCACGCGGCCCGGGAACTGCTCCGCGTCCACTTGAGGAGAAGCCTTGACCACACGCCTTGACGACGATCCGGACGACCGGGAGTCCGGCCCCGACGACCCGCTCGCCGTGATCCTGCGGCCCTCCTCCCCCGACTACCTGGGCGCACCCCCCGGCCAGTACGAGGCGATCCGCCGCAGGGCGACCCGCCGACGCGTGCTGCGCGCCGCGGCCGGAGCGGGCCTGTGCTGCGTGGTGGCCGCCCTCATCGCCCTCCCCCTGCGCCTCACGGCCCCGGAGCTCTCCCGCTCCCCGACGGTCCCGATGGCCCCGCCGCCCGCGAGCACAACGCCTCCCACACCGGCACCGACTCCCCATCCGTCGACGGCTTCGCCTTCATCGACGCCTTCGCCTTCACCGGCCTCTCCGTCCGAGGCACCCGCCCCCGCCGCGACCCGCCCCCGCACGGACGGCCCGGGCGACCCGACCGGCCCGACGGCCCTGCCCCGCACCGCGTCGGCCGCACCGACCCCGGCTACGCCGGTCCCGTCGGCGACCGGGCCGGACACGGATCAGAGGTCGGCCACCAGCAGCCGGTAGCCCACGTCGGCGGTGTCGAGCGCGAGCAGCCCGGCGTGCCGGGTGTGCCAGCGGCCGCTCGCCAGGTCGTCCGCGAGCCGGGCCAGTCCGGGGGCGATGACGTCCTCGCCGGTCTGGGCGAGCAGCGAGATTCCCGCGCGCACCTGCGGGTCGAGGTAGGCGTGGGGGCGGCGCCAGTACGCGGCGGCGAATCCGTCCGTGCAGTCGTGGGGGACGGGGACCGTCTCCTGCCGTGCCCCGCCGAGCAGGGCTGCCAGTCGGCCGACGGGGACGGCGCGGGTGTCGTCGAAGGCGGCCGCCTCGGGGAGGTACTCCCGTACCAGCCAGAACCGTTCACGGAAGACGTCCTGATCCCAGGTCAGGACGACGACGCGGCGGCGGGCCACCCGGCGCAGTTCCCTGATCCCGGCCGCCAGGCCGGACCAGTGGTGGACGGTCAGCACCGCCATCACGGCGTCGACGGCGTCGTCCCGCAGCGGCAGGCGTTCCGCGACGGCCTGCACGCCGGGTGCGGCTCCCGGCGGTCGCTGGTCCAGCATGACCCGGCTGGGTTCTGCCGCGAGGACCGTCTCCGGTGGTTCGTACGAGCCGGTGCCCGCTCCGACGTTGAGGACGTCCGTGACGTCGTCGCCGAGCGCGGCGTGGATCCGCGCGGCGATCCGCGGGTCGGGCCGCCGTGTCCGGGCGTAGGTCGCGCCGAGGATGTCATAGGTCGCCATACGGGTCAGCCTGCCCGGCGTCGTGTCCCTGCCGTCGCATCCGCGCCGCCACCTCGCTCTTTTCGGTCTCCCACCAGGGCCGCACCAGTTCGGGAGCCGGGCCCCGCTCGAATTCTGATGCGGCAGGGGTGAGTTCGGCGTCGAGTCGGCGGTCCAGTTCCGCCGCCCGGTCGCGCTCGGCGCGGACCCACTGGGCGAGGATCGCCAGCAGGAAGGGCAGGGCGGCCAGTTCGGCGATGCCGAGCATGGCGCCGCCGCCGATCTGCTGGTCGTGGTGGACGTCCGGCGACCAGGGCGGCGCGTGGTGCAGGTACCAGGCGCCCGCAATCAGGGTGCCGTGCGTCATGACGACGAGACCGGGCAGGGCGTCGACGATGCCGTCCAGGAAGACCAGGGCCGCTCGGACGGGGTGGGTGCACCAGGCGGGCAGGGCCTGTTCGCGGGTGAGCACCGGCAGGACGAACAGGCAGCCCGCCGCCAGCAGATGGAGATACATCAGCTCGTGCAGCCAGCCCACGCGCAGCGCGGTGGCGAAGTACGGCGTGAAGTAGACGGTCAGTTCCGTGGCCAGCACCACGGCCGTGCTGACGAGGGGGAACGTCAGTGTCCTGACCAGCCGGCCGGTCATGACCCGCCGCACCCGGCCCGCACCGCCCTCCGGCAGCGCCTCGACCGCGAGCCGCAGCGGGTCGCCCAGGGCGAGACCCAGCGGCGCGAGCAGATCGAGGGCGACGTTCTGCACGGCGGCGGGCCAGAACAGTTCATGGTCGTAGACGGCCAGCCCGGACATCGTGGCCGCGACGATCGTGCCCAGTCCGAGGACGACGAACGCGGCGAGGCGCGCGAACGGCCAGGGCACGCCCCGGCCGCGCACCCGCGCGACACCCCAGCCGTAGAGCCCGCCCAGGGCGACGACGAGCAGCAGCGCGGGAATGTCCAGCTGCCAGGAGCCCAGCAGCCGCCCGGCGGTCAGCTCCGGCAGGTACCCGGCCGACAGTTCGCTCACGGGCGGAGAGTAGCCGCCGAAGTTAAGAGAGGGGGTGATCGCGGGTTCATGAATATGAATAAGAATCATGTAGCAGTCTATTGACGCGTTCACAGCAAGCTTCTACGTTCCCCGGAAAGCGCTTACCCCGGCCGGGTTCCGCCACCGTCACCACCCTTGGAGACGAACGATGCACCTGAGACCAGTGATCGCGTCCGTCGGCCTCCTGGCCGGCAGCCTCGTCGCGCTGTCCGGGACCACGGCGCAGGCGGCGACCACCCGGTACGAGGCCGAGACGTCGCCGGCGGTCTGCGCCGGCACCATCGACTCGAACTGGGCCGGATACTCCGGCACCGGATTCTGCAATGGGGACAACGCAACCGGCGGCTACGCACAGTTCACCGTGACCGCGCCCGCCGCCGGCACGGCGACCCTCAAGGTCCGCTTCGCCAACGGCACGACCTCCGCACGCACCGCGAACATCGTGGTCAACGGCACGACGGCCGGCACGGCGTCCTTCGAGGGCACCGGCGCCTGGAACACCTGGGCGACCAAGACGCTCACCGTGCCGCTGCGGCCCGGCAGCAACACCGTCCGGCTCTCCCCGACCACCTCCGGCGGCCTGCCCAACATCGACCACGTCGACGTCGAGACGGGCGGCAGCGACCCACAGCCCACCGGCCCGGTGCTGTACGTGTCACCGGGCGGCACGGACAGCGCGGCCGGTACGGAGTCGAACCCGACGACGCTCACCTCGGCGATCAGCCGCATCTCCGCCGGCGGCACGATCTACCTGCGCGGCGGCACCTACCGCTACTCCCAGACCGTCACCATCCCGGCGGGCCGCGACGGCACGTCCGGCGACCGCACGGAACTGTTCGCCTACCCGGGCGAGACCCCCGTGCTGAACTTCTCCGCCCAGAGCGAGGACCCGGCAGGCCGCGGCCTCGCCGTCAACGCGTCGTACTGGCACGTCAAGGGCGTCGTCGTCGAACGGGCCGGTGACAACGGCATCTTCGTCGGCGGCAGCAACAACGTCATCGAGCGCACGGTGACCCGCTTCAACCGCGACTCGGGGCTCCAGCTCTCGCGGGCGCTCTCCACCACGCCGAAGGACCAGTGGCCGTCCCACAACCTCATCCTGAGCGCGGAATCGCACGACAACGTCGACTCCGACGGCGAGGACGCCGACGGCTTCGCCCCGAAGCTCACCGTCGGCCCCGGGAACGTCTTCCGCTACACCGTGGCCCACCACAACATCGACGACGGCTACGACCTCTACACCAAGACGGACACCGGCCCCATCGGCGCGGTGACCATCGAGGACTCGCTCGCCTACGACAACGGCACCCTCAGCGACGGCTCCCAGGCCGGCAACGGCGACCGCAACGGCTACAAGCTCGGCGGCGAGGACATCGGGGTCAACCACATCGTCCGGCGCAGCATCGCCTACCACAACGGCAAGCACGGGTTCACCTACAACCGCAACACCGGCGCGATGCGGATCTCGGACAACGTGAGCGTCGGCAACGAGCAGCGCAACTTCAACTTCGACTCGGGCAGCACGTCGGTGTTCCGGAACAACACCTCCTGCGACAGCGGGTCGAACGACCGGATCATCGGCGACTCCGACGGCTCGAACCAGTTCTGGTCCGGCTCGAACGGCTCCCGCTGCTCCTCCTACGCAGGAGCCCTGCGCTGGTCGTTCGCCTCGGACGGGCGGCTCGTCGTGACGTTCGGGGGCAGCCGGTAGCCTGGCCGTATGGCATGCAACGGCATTCCGCACTGCTTCCTCTGACACCGCGGTGAGGACGGCGACGTGACCAGGTCACGTCGCCGTCCTCGGCGTACCCGCCGTGCGCGGGCGCCGATGACCCGCCGTTCACCGCCTGCATCCGGCTCGGCCCAGCCCTTCTGGCCCGCCGAGCTGTCGAGGAGCATTTTCATGCCGACCATCCATCCGGGAACCGGCCGACGCCGGCCCTCCGACCGGCTGCTGACCGTCCTGACCTGCCCCCTGTGTCCGTCGGGCCTGGAGCGCGCCGACGGTGCGCTGCGGTGCGCGGGCCGGCACACCTTCGACATCGCCCGCCACGGATACGTCAGTCTGCTGACCGGCCACCGGCGTGCCGCGAGCGCCGACTCCGCCGACATGGTCAGGTGCCGCAGCGCGTTCCTCGGGGCCGGGCACTACGACCCGCTCGCCCGCACCCTCGCGAGGCTCGCCGCGGAACTCGCCCCGCCCGACGCGGTCGTGCTGGACGCCGGGGCGGGCACCGGTCACTACCTCGCGGCAGTCCTGGACGCGCTCCCCGGGGCCTTGGGGCTCGGGCTGGACAGCTCGGCCCACGCCCTGCGCGCCGCGGCCCGCGCCCACGCCCGCGGTGAGGCCGCCGGGTGGGACGTCTGGCAGCCGTGGCCCGTCCGCTCCGGCTGCGCCCACCTCGTGCTCAACGTCTTCGCGCCCCGCAACGGGCCGGAGTTTCACCGTGTCCTCCGGCCGGACGGCGCCCTGCTCGTCGTCACGCCCAGCGACCGGCACCTGCGCGAACTGCGCCGGTCCGTGGGGCTGCTGGCGGTCGATCCCAGGAAGGAGGAGCGCCTGCACCGGACTTTGGCGTACCGCTTCCGGCACGAGCGCGCCGAGTCGCTGGAGTACGCCATGAGCCTCACCGCCGAGGACATCACCGGCCTGGTCACCATGAGCCCGGCCGCGCGTCACGTCGGTGAGGCGGAACTGCGGCACCGTATAGCGGAGTTGGCGGTGCCGGTGCGGGTGACGGCTTCCTTCGTCGCGTCGGTGTACCGGCCGCGGGGGCGTTAGGGAGCGATCCCGGGGCGCCCTGTCGGTGGGGTCTCGTCCATGCGCCGCTGCTGCGCGGTGGTGAGCGTGCGGATCATGAGGGCGGCGGTCCCGGCCGCCGCCACGATCACCATGTCGGCGGCGAGCAGGGGCAGGACGGCGGTGTAGGCGCGGGCGATGACCTCGTCCGTGGAGTCGGTGTAGATCAGGCCCACACCGCCGGCCAGGCCGGCCAGCCACAGGGCCCACCACCAGTTCACGACGGCCGGCAGCCGCCGGTCGGGGAAGACGGACCGGTGGGCGTCCGCGACGATGCCCCGGGGTATCCACAGGTTCACGACAGGGATGATCCAGCCCAGGAAGAGCCAGAGGTATCCGTACCGGGGTTCCGCGCCCGAGAGGGCACGGGCGTTGTCGCGGACGCGGTCCAGCCAGAGCAGGAACGCGAGCGCGCAGAGCAGCGTGACGGCGCCGCCCATGGAGCTGACCTGGTGGTAGGAGTCCTCCAGGGCGGTCAGCGGGCGGTGTTGGCCGCCTCCCTGGTCCGGCGGGCCGGAGGCCGGCTGCCCGGTCACGGCGAGCCGGACGTGCCAGACCGCCCGGGCCGTCCAGGCCAGCGCGGCGAGGGCTAGCAGGGCGATGGCGCGGCGGGCCGCGCCACGCACCGGGCGCAGGGCGGGGCCCGGCGCCGAGGCGGGGGCCTTGTCGGTGAAGGGAGTGTCCTGATCGCTCACCCGGTCATCCTGTCGTACCGCTCACCCGGTCCTGTCCCCCAGTCCCACCGCCCGGCCCCGCTCGTCCCACCGCACCTCGAGGACGTGGTCGACGGCGTCCCGGTCGAGGGGGCCGTACACGTGCGGGAACAGGGTGTCCTCGGCGACCCCGGGCGGCGGGGCGGGGGCCGCCGCCTCCCACTCCACCCGCGCGGTGAGGCGGGCCTCGTCGAGGGCGAGCACCAGCAGGGGCCGGGGCGCGTCCCGGTAGAAGGCGTTGACGACGGCGAGCGTGGTCGGCTCGTCCGGTGAGCAGTGCACGAAGCCCTCCTCGGCGAGGGAGGCGGGGGCGTACGGACCGTCGGGGGCGGCGTTCCAGTCGGTGAGCGGTATGGAGTGGTAGATCATGGCCCCGTTATAGGCCACCGGGGGCCCGGGGGCCTCTAGGGCCAATGCAGTTGCCTTAGCGCCAGTGGCCGTTGCTCAACGCTGGTAGCCCCGTGCTCTACGCCGACGGCGTGTCCTCCGAGGTATCAGCCAAGGTGCTGTTGGAAGAAGGCGGCCGCCTCCCTGCCGACCCGAACGCGGACAGTCGGGTCGGCAGGTTCCGGGGCGAAGAAGTCGTCGTGGCGGACATTGGGGCCGGCCGAGCCACCACTCGCTGTGGGAATGTGCTCCAGGTACGGCTTGGTGTCGACGTCGTACGGGTTGACCGTGTCTGCTCCACCCCAGCGGATGCCCACAGGCACCCGCACGGTTGCCAGGCTTTCCGGGGTCACGAGACTGCCCACTCCGGGGGCTACCTGGAAGACCGCCCGCACTCGGGGATCCGAGAGGTCTGCTGCGGCGGCATCCAGCGCACGTCGTGACGACTCGTCCAGTGGATACTTCTTCCGCAGCGCGTCCAGCGCGCCGGGGAACTCGGGGATCTCCGGCAGAGGGATCGTTCCCGTCAGCACAGCCCACAGGATCTGCGGATCGACACGGGCCCCGGCAAGGGCCGCCGCCGTGTAACCGCCGAGGGAGAAACCCGCTACACCGACCGGACCAAGCAGCTGTTCCGGGGCGAGTGCTTCGAGCGCGAAGGAGACGTCCCGGGGCCGTTCCCATATGTGGAGAAAGCCCTCCGGCTCGTAGCCGTCGACGTAGTTGTTGCCGTGGTGATCAAGGGCAACAACCCGGAAACCCGCCTCGCGCAGCGGTCGTACCAGCCACTCCATGTTGCTGCCCGAACCTCCGGTGCCGTGAGAGACGACGACAAGCGGAGCGGGTGCAGCCTGTGGGCGGCGGCTCGGCTCCCACAGGTAAAGACGGACAGGGCGCGGACGAGTCGGATCCCGCAGGTCACGTCGGGACTCGTCGTGCAGGACACGTATCAGCGGCTGTCCCTGTCCAGAGATCATCATGGCGACATCGTAGGGAGGTCGCCTGTCCTGAGTGCTGGTCTTCCAGCCCGGCGGGTGCTCTTCGGTTTCGCGGTCGGGTTGTGGGCCCAGCGGCCTGGCTGCACAGTGCCGCGTTTGGCGCGGGTCCTCAGCACCGGCCATCGGTTCGGCTTCTTAATCGCGCGCGGGCAGTCCCGATTGCGCCGGGCCGGGAGAAGACGTGCGCGTGCCTCCCGCCCGGCCTCGGTGAAGGAACGGGTGAGCCTGGCGGTGGTCGCTCCGAGCTGGGCCGGGATGCTGCGGCGGATGATGCGGACGCACTTCAGGTAGGAGATACGGTCCGCGTCCACAGGTGGGCGGGCGAGCGCGGTTGTGTGGGCGAACTGGCGGATCGCGTGGTGGACGGCGAGATAGGCCCACAGTTCCTGCCGGACGCCTTCTGGCGTGCGGGACCTGATCGGTCCGCCAGGGCCGAGGTGGTTCTTGATCTCGTCGAAGGCGAGCTCGATCTCCCAGCGTTCGCGGTAGAGCGCGACCAGCTCGGCGGCCGGGTAGTGCTCGGGATCGAGCAGTGTCGTGCCCAGGTAGGCGACCTTGTCGTCCTTCGCGAAGGTGATGACCCGGTAGATCACGTGCTTGGGCAGGGTTCGGCCCTCTCGCGCGGCGCGGAGCCGGACCTCCTTGCCCGGTCGCGCCATCGACAGGTACGAGCCGTCCGGAAGTTGTTCCTGGGCGGTGCCGAGGTGGTTGGACTGGAGCCTGACCAGAAAATCCGCACCCGCCACGGTGAACACGTGAGCGAACTCGACCGACCAGAAGCCGCGGTCGGCGATGACCAGGTCGCCGGGGCCGGTGGAGCCGGCCAGTGGGTAGGCGAGACTGCGTTCACCGTCGCGGTAGCCGCCCAGGCGGGCATCGAGAATTGCGTGCGTTCCGATCTCGGCCAGAACTACCGCCCTGACCTGGGGGAATCCGAAAGGGACGCCGCCGGTGGTGGAGGGGCCGTCGAAGGTGTCGCCGTTGCTCGTCGAATCCGGAAGATCGAACTGGGTGCCGTCCAGGGCAAGGAGCCGCAGCCCCCGCCACCACGCACCGGGCGTGTCCGGCGTGGCGAGCGGCCGGACCACCTGTCGGAACACGGTCTCCAGCACGTCTTCCCAGAGCCGGGCCCTCGCCCGGCACAACGACGACCGGTTCACCCGCGCGATGGCCCGGCTCCCCGGGATGCCGCTGGTCAGCAGCCGCAGCACCTCCTCGTACGACTCCCGAGCGAAGAGACACAGGGCCAGGACGAAGTACACGACCAGCCGTGCCGGCAAAAGGCGACGGCGCTGCTCGGCTCGGCCGTGCTTGGCTATCGCCGCGTCCACCAGCTCGGCGGTGAACACCTTCGTCAAGATCCCGATCCGCACACGCTGGCCTGCGCCCCACCCCGTCACACGCGGGGCAACGACCTCCGCAGCTCAAAAGCAACTGCATTGGCCTCTAGGGCCCCAGGGCGGTGACGGTCCGTGCGGTGGCTTCGGCGATGAGGGCGTCCGAGGGTTCGGCGTCGTAGCCGGGCCGGTCGGTCATGACGGCCAGGACGAGCGGTTCGGTGCGGGGCGGGCGGACGATCGCGATGTCGTTGGCCCTGCCGTAGTTGCCCGTGCCGGTCTTGTCGGCCACCTGCCAGCCTTTGGGGAGACCGGCCCGGATGCGGCGGGCGCCGACCGTGGTGGCGTTGCGCGAGAGCCAGTCCGTCAGCAGGGCGCGTTCACCGGCGGGCAGGGCGGTGCCCAGGAGCAGCTTGCGGAAGTCGGTGGCGATCGCGCGGGGGGTGGTCGTGTCGCTGGGGTCCTCAGGTGGTACGTCGTGCAGTTCGGGTTCGTAGTGGTCCATGCGGCTGACGGTGTCGCCGAGTCCGCGCAGATAGGAGGTGAGCTTCGCCGGGCCGCCGAGGTCGCGCATGAGCAGGTTGCCGGCCGTGCCGTCGCTGTGGCGGACGGCGGCGTCGCAGAGTTGGCGCAGGGTCATGCCGGTCGCGACGTGCCGTCCGGTGATCGGCGTGGTCGACTCGAGGTCGGCCCGCGTGTAGGTGACGCGCCGGTCCAGGCCGTCGAGAAAGCGGTGGTGCAGGACCGCCGCCGCGGCCAGGGCCTTGAAGACCGAGCAGAACGCGAAGCGCTCGTCGGCGCGGTGGATCGCCGTGGCGCCGGTGCCGGTCGCGAGGGCGTAGACGCCGACGCGTGCGCCGTACTCGCGCTCCAGGTCCGCCAGGCGGGGGCGGTGGACGGGTGGGGCGGGGGTGCGACGGCTCGGCTCCGGGCTCGGCCGGGTGGTCGTGGTGGTCCGGCCGGCGCGGTCGGTGTCCCGGCCGGCCGTGCCGCAGCCGGTGAGGGGCATTGAGGCCGCGGCGGCCAGGAAGGCACGGCGGGAGGAGGCGGGCGCGTCGACGGGCATGCGTGGTGTTCCTTTCACTCGGAATCGCCGGGGACGGCGGCCAGCAGACCGCGGACGACGGGTCCGGCGGAGCCGCCGCCGGTGACGCCCTCCTCGACGACGCAGGCGACGGCGACGTTGCCGCGGTGCGCGACGAGCCAGCCGTTGTTGTCCTGGTCGTCGGAGACCTCGGCGGTGCCGGTCTTGGCGCCGATCTCGCCGGGCAGGTCGGAGAGGACCTTCGCGGTGCCGTCGGTGACGGTGGCGCGCAGCATCTCGCGCAACTGGGCGACGACGTCCTGGGGCAGCGGGGTCGTGCTGGTCGTGTCCTCGTTCCCCTCGGTGAGCGAGGGCTGGTGGAAGGTGCCGGAGACGGCCGTCGCGGTGACGGACGCCATGATCAGCGGGTTGGCCTGCACCCGGCCCTGCCCGATCATCGAGGCGGCCTTCTCCGTCTCGTCCTTCGGCACCGGCACCGAGCCGTCGTACGAGGGAGCCCCGACGTGCCATTCCTGACCGACGCCGAAGTACTTGCGGGCCACGTCGCCCAGCTCCCCGTCGTCGAGCCGGTCGCGCAGGCTGATGAACGCGGTGTTGCACGACTCGGTGAAGTCCTTGCGGAAGGTGGCGCCCGGGTGCTCGGACAGCTCCACGTTCTGGAACCGCTTGCCCACCGTGAGGTACTTGGGGCAGTCCACCACGTCGCCGGGTGCGACGGCGTCTTTGAGCAGCAGGGCGCTGCTGGTGACGATCTTCCAGGTGGAGCCGGGCGCGTAGGTGCCGGACAGCGCGCGGTTGAAGCCGGACGACGGGGAGTTCGCCACGGCCAGGATCTCGCCGTCGTCGATCCGCAGGGCGACGAGGGCGGCGTTCTTGCCGTCGGCGTGGGCGGCGAGGGCCTTCTCGGCGGCGGCCTGCCAGCCGGCGTCGAGGGTCGTGCGGACCGGGCCCTCGTCCCTGACCGTCCGCGCGCCGAACCTGGCCTCCGTACGCTCGACCTGCCCGGTGGCCCGGTCGACCAGGTGGATCGCCCCGCGCGGGCCTGTGCCCTCGCCGCCCCCGCCGAGCCGGGCCATGACCGGCGCCAGGGAGGGGAACTCCGCACCCGACAGGGCCGTTCCCTCCCGGTCGGTGACCTCCGGTGGCTTCGTCTCCTCGCGTTCGAGGCGGAACTTGTCGGTGTCGCTCAGGCGCGGGTGGACGAGGGACAGCTTCCAGTCCACCTTCCAGCTGCCGTCGCTCTGCTCGCGCAGTGGCAGCTTCGACTCGTAGGTCCAGGTGCCCAGGCCCTCGACGGGCATCCGGGCGGTGAACGGGACGGTGACCGTGCCGTCCTCGCCCTCGGCCGCCGGCTTGGCCCTGAGCTTCGGTCCGCTGATGTCGAGGCCGGTGGTGAAGCTGTCCAGCACCCGCTGTGCCGTGCCGGGACTGGTCGTACGGCCGGCCGCGCTCGGCAGCCGGCCGGCGGCCCAGTCGGCGAGGAACGCGCGGGCCTGTTTGCCGGCCGCGGGGTCGGGCCCGGTGTCCCGTTCGAAGGGACCGAGACCGGCCGCGAACGCCCCGCCCGCGGCAACGGCCAGCACCACCGCGCCCGCGGTGACGGCCCGCACGGCCGTCCGGCGGGGCCCCCGGCCCCCGGTGGTGACGCTGGTGTAGTCGTGGTGATCCATGCGCCGAGAACAGCAGCGGCCCGGGCACCTTGTCCAAGACCTGTATCGATCTCGGATCAATACCAACCGGATATGCTTCCTGCTCGTGGACCTGGTGCGGCACTTGGAGTGCTTCGTGGCTGTTGCAGAAGAGTCACACTTCGGCCGTGCCGCAGCTCGTCTGGGCATGGCCCAGCCGCCGCTCTCGCAGCGCATCCAGCGCCTGGAACGGCACCTGGGTGTCCGGCTCTTCGAACGCACCAGCCGGCAGGTGGCCCTCACCGAGCCCGGGGCGCTGCTGCTGGCGGAGGCCCGGGAGGTGCTCGCCCGCTCCGAGGCGTTCATGGCCACCGCGCGCCGCATCCGGGACGGCGAGACCGGCCTGCTGCGTGCCGCGCTGCCGCCGGACCTCTCCGGGGAGACCGTCGCCGCACTGCTGGCGGGCTTCACCGGCGCGGGCACGAGCGGCCTGGAGCTGGAGCTGCACGAGCTGTCCACCGCCCAGCAACTGGAGCGGTTCGCCGCGCACGAGCTGGACGTCGGGCTCATCCACCACCCCTGTGACGTCTCCGGGCTCGAACTGGGCCCGGTGCTGCGGCGCGAACTGGGCGTGCTGCTGCCCCGCGGCGCCGCGGCGGCCGGGCTCGACGAGGTACCGCTCGCCTCCCTCACCGGCCACGACCTGATCCTCTTCCCCCGCGCCGGCGCCCCCGCCGTCTACGACGACCTGCTGACCACCTGCGCCCGCAACGGCTACACCCCGCCCGCCGTACGCCACGCCCTGGGCGCCAGCTTCGTCCGCGGACTGGTGCTGTCCACGGAGGCGGTGGCCTTCAGCCCGCGGGACACGCACGGGCACGCGCAAGAGGGCGCAGAGGGCGTGGACACGGAACGGACCGAAAGGGGCGTCGTATGGCGCCCCCTCACCGGCGCCCCGCTGGCCCTGCGGCACTCCGTCGCCTGGCCGACAGGGCGCGGGGACGCCGCCGTGTCCGCGTTCGCCGAGGCCGCCACACACGCGCTGCGCACCACCGCCGACGCGACCCCCGACCTGCCCTCCCGCCCGCTGCACCTGCGCCCGGCATCGGAGTACTGGCTTTGACCGACGCCCTCGCCCGCATCCACGCGGCCTTCGCCGACGCCGGGGTCACCGGCCGGCTGCACGCCGTCGACATCGACAGCGGCGCGCAGCTCGACGCCGGGGCGGACCAACCGGTCTGCACCGCCAGCGTCCACAAGCTCTGTCTGCTCGTCACGCTCCACGAGCAGGCCGCGGCGGGGATCCTGGACCTCACCGAGCAGGTCGAGTGCCCGACCGAGGGCCGCACCACCGGCCCGACGGGACTCGCCGCCATGCTCGACGGCGCCCGGCTGTCGCTGCGCGACCTCGCCTATCTGATGATGTCCATCAGCGACAACGCCGCCGCCGACCTGCTGCTGGCCCGCGTCGGTCTGAACGCCGTCAACCGCACCACGGCCCGCCTCGGCCTCACCCGCACGTACGCCGTCCACACCTTCGGCGAACTCCTCGCCACCATCAAGGAGGACGCCGGCCCCGGCGGCGCGCGGTCGCTGGCCGACCCGCACGTCGTCGCCCGGCTGCGGGCGCTGGACCCGGCCCGCACCAACCACAGCACCCCGCGCGACATGACGCGTCTGCTCGCCGCCGTCTGGCGCGACGAGGCGTGCACGCCCGAGCACGGCGCGGCCATCCGCCGGGTCCTCGGACTGCAGGTGTGGCCGCACCGGCTGGCGTCCGGGTTCCCCTTCGACGACGTCCATGTGGCGGGCAAGACGGGCAGTCTGCCGACCGTGCGCAACGAAGTCGGGGTCGTCGAGTACCCCGACGGGGGGCGCTACGCCGTAGCCGTCTTCACGCGCACGGCCCGCACCTCCGCCCTTCAGCCCGCCGCCGACTCGGTCATCGGCACGGCGGCCCGCCTGGCCGTGGACGCCCTGCGCGCTCCCCGGGCGGCCCCGAGAGGGGCCGGTCCGGGTCGCTGATCAGAGCTGGGACTCAGAGCTGGAACTCGGCCGGAGACAGCCCCAGCGCCGCGCAGGCCTCGCGCAGGACGGCCGCCTCGGCCTGGGAGAAGTGGCCGTCGGCACCGGCGATGACCATGCCGGTCTGGATCACGGCCCGGGCCTCGGTGGGCTTCTTGGCGGCCTTGGCGATCTCCTGCATGGCCTCGGTCTTGCCGTGCTGGAAGTTCATCGTCAGCTGGTCCACATGCTTGTTGAAACGCTGCCGCAGCTGCTCCGGCGGGAAGTTCTGGAGCACGTCGTTGCTGAGGATCATCGACTCGACCTGCTGCCGCTCGGCAGGATCCACCTGCCCGTCGGCCGCCGCGACCAGCGCGCACACCGCCATGCTCGCGTCCCGGTACGCACCGCTCTTCAACTCGGTCTTCAGCGAGCCGAGCTGCGTCTTCAGCACACCGATCAGCTGGGCCTTGCTGCCGCCGCCGGACCGCGTCCCCCCGCTGTGCCCACCGGTGGCGCCACGCCCGCCCTGAGTCTGCTGGAGAGCCTTGGCCTGGTCCTTGAGCTTGTCCCAGACTGCCATTGAGTCACCTCGGTATTCGTCGGAAGTCATCTCGCGAACCCGCTCCCGCGCGCTCACCGGATCAACGCCCGACCCCCGGGCAAAGGTTCCGCAAAACGCGCCCCTCTCTCGCCACCTGCTTCTCCGGCGGCCGAAACGGCGACTGCCCGCACCCGGTGACCGGGTGCGGGCAGTCGCGGTGACGTGGTGTCAGGCGCTGTGCCGCCGCGTCACGCGTCGTCGCGCGAGCGGAGCCTCAGGCGCGGGGCGAGACGGAACGCCGCGAAGCCCGCCGTGGCCAGGGCCGCGGCTGCCGCGAGGAGGAGGCCGATGCCGCCGGCGCCGGTCGAGGCGAGGCTGCCGCTGTCGAGGTTCGTCGACGTGCCGCCCGTGGTCGACGTGCCGGTGCCGCCGGTCGTGCCCGAGGTGCTCGCGCTGGGCGACGGGCTCGGGTCGGCCGAGGCGCTCGGGCCGGCCGTGGGGCTCGGGGACGCCGAGGGCCCGTCACCGGCGACGACCTCGACCGCGAACTGGGTCATGGCGTCGCCGACCGACGCGGCGACCGTGTACGTGCCCGTGCCCTCACCGGCGGTCAGGGTCGGGGCCGTGGCCCTGCCCCAGTCGTCGGTCCTGACGCGGACGACCTGCTCGCCGTCCTCGAAGCGGGGGGCGTCGTCGCTGTCGTCCTCGACCCGGAACTCGACCTCCGTGCCGGCCGGTGCCGCGGCGCCCGACCTGACCACGCGGGCCTGGAGAGCCTCCTCGAAGTCCTTGCCCTGTTCGGCCTGCTGGTCGTCACCGCCCGCGACGGTCACGGTGTAGGACGACTTCTTCACCTTCACGGTGAAGACCGTCGAGGCGCCGTCGGCCTCGGCGCGGACCGTGAACTCGCCCTCCTTGCCGATGCCCGCCTGGAGCGGCGCGGACTGGGCGCGGCCCCGCGCGTCGGTCGGCACGGCCAGCTCGGTGGTGTCGGCACCGTCCTTGATGAAGAAGAAGGCGCCCAGCTTGTCCGGGTCCTCGATCGTGAAGGTGACGGAGGCGTTCTCGACCGGGTCGCCGGCCTTGTCCCGGGCCGCCACGGCCACCGGGTCCGCGCCGCCGCCCGGCTGGACGGTCTGGCCGGCCCCGGAGACCTGGGTCAGCTCCGCGATCGCGGGGGTCTTCCACTGGAACACGATGCGCCCGTGGCCGGCGCGGTCGGTGTTGACGCCGCCCTCGGCGATGCCGCCGCGCACCGGCTCGCCGGAGGCCTGCCAGAAGGGGTCGGTCTTGGCCGGGGCCTCGGTGCGCTTGCCGCTGAGCAGCCGGGCGCCGGTCACCCGGTCCGGGTCGACGTAGCCGCTGCCGCCCGCGCCGCTGCCGACCACGCCCTGGGCGTCGTCCGTGCCGCCGCCACCGCCGCCGCCCGCGTAGCCGGCGCCGCCGCCACCGCCTGCGCCGCCCGAACCGGAGCCGCCCGCACCGCCCTTGCCGTCCGCGGAGGCGTCGGCGCCGGAGGAGCCGTTGCCACCGCCCGCGCCGCCGGTTGCACCGGCCGCGCCCTTGCCGCCGCGCTCCGACTCGGTGTCGTCCTGGCCGCGCTCGCCGCCGCCGGGGCCGCCGTGGCCGGACTCCGGGCTGCCGTACCCACCACCGCCGCCACCGGCGGCGATGAGCAGCGGCTTGCCGTCGCTGGTGCGGACGCCGCTGCTGTTGCCGCCGACCGCGGCGCCCTTGCCGCCGCCCGCGCCGCCGAGCGCGTCACCGAAGCGCTGGACGCCGACCGCGAGCGACAGCCGCTCCCCGGGCGTGACGCGGAGCGTGCCCGCGGTGTAGCCGCCCGCGCCGCCGTTGGCCGAGGGGGTGCCCTCGCCGCCCTGGCCCCAGGCCCGCACGTCCAGCGCCGTGACGCCGGCCGGGACCTGGAACTCCTCGCGGGCGCTCGTCGGATCGAACAGCCGGCAGCCGGAGAAGCCTGCCGTCGGCGTGCAGGTCTTCCCGGCGAGGACCGCGCTGCCGGCGGCCGTGGCGGCCGGCACGCCCGTCAGGGCGGTGCCGGCGGTCAACGCCACGAAGGTCAGCGCCGCCGCGCCGCGCCGGAGTCTGGCGCGGCGCAGCACGACGGAATCGTGATGCATCAAGGAAACTCCCCAACTTGTCACAAGCTCCCCCCCAGGGAGCCATGAAACGCTCGATCAGAATCGAACAAGACTAGTTGGACAGCTGATCAAACCTGAGACCCTTGGTCAACTGGGAATGGTCGATTCCGGGCAACCGCTTGTTCAGCCCGTCACGGGCGTCCGGGCTCGCGAGACCGGCCCCGGGAGCGGACCCGGAGTCGGCCGGGCAGAGGGCGCGGACGACGTACGTATAGAGGGCGTCGTCGATCGCGTGCGGCTGCGGGAAGCCGTCGTCGTCGAGGCTCTGGTACTTCATCAGGTTCTGCGCGAAAGCCACCTGGCGCTTGCCGTCCCGGCTGGACAGCGCGGTCATGCCGGCGCCGAACACCGCGCCGTCGTGGCCCCAGAAGCGGCCGCAGCCGGGCAGTTCCAGCGAGTAGATGCCGAGGCCGTAGTCGAGGCCGCTCACCGGGACCGTGCGCGTCATCTCGTCCAGGGAGGCCTTGCCCACCAGCTTCCCGCCGAGCAGGGCGCGGTAGAAGCGGTTCAGGTCGTCGGTGGTGGAGACGACCGCGCCCGCCGTGTACGCCCAGGACATGTCGTAGACGCTGTAGTCGCGCGGCGGGTCGATCAGGCCGTAGAACGACTCGTACATCCGCGGGTGCGGGCCCTTGATGTACGGGGTGCGCGGGAAGGACGTGTGGCGCAGCCCGGCCCGGTCGATGACGTTGCGGGTGATGTGCTTCTCGGCGTTCTGGCCGGTGACCTTCTCCAGGAGCAGCCCGGCGATGACGTAGTTGGTGTTGGAGTACGAGCCGGGCAGCTCGCCCGGGCGTCCCGTGGCGGGGGCCGCGAGGCCCAGCCGGACGAGTTCCCCGGGGCGGATGGAGCGGAAGCGCTCCTCGTCGAGGCTGGCGGTCGAGCCCTCGGCGAGGGAGGGGAAGGCACCCACGACGTAGTCGCCGATATGGCTGGTGTGATTCAGGAGCATACGGACGGTGATCTGCCGGCCGCGCTCCCCGGGTATGAGGTCGGGGAGGTAGTCGCCGATGGGCGCGTCGAGCCGGATGCGGCCGCGCTCCACCTGCTGGAGCAGGGCGACGGAGGTGAAGGTCTTGCTGATGCTGCCCACCCGGTGCCGCATGCCCGGGGCGACCGGACGTCCGGTCGCCACGTCGGCGAGGCCGGACGCTCCGGTCCACCGCTCGCCGCCGTCCCTGACGGACGAGAACACGCCGTACATGCCCGCCTCGTGGATGGCGTCCAGCGAGTCGCGCAAGGCGGCTCTGTCGAGCGACGTGCGGTCCACGGGCCCCGCGGGCGGCGCGGCCGGGCCGGCGTGAGCGGGTGCGGTCAGTACGGCGGTGGTCGCCAGCAACGTGGTGCCCAGGACGGTTCCGAGAAGCCGGGCGATACGCAACGGCCTTCCCCTTCCTCGGTGTTTGAAAAGGTCGGGGTCATCTTCACGGGAAGCGGATGCGCCTTACATCCACCCAGGGAATGATCGGTAATCGGCCGACCAGCGGCAGAAATGTCCACAACCACCGTTGATCTCAACCGAGTTCACATGCCGGTCGGCCGTCAGTGCGTTCGTGTCGCACGAGGCGAGGAGCTGGGCCCCCACCAGCGCCGTCACGGCCAGGGCGGCGACCCGGATGAGGTGCTTGTTCGCCTGCGCCCGCGGGCTCCAGCTTCCCGTGTCATGCCGCATGTCCGATGTCTCCTTCGGTGCGTGCGGGTGTGCGCCCCGCCGTGGGTGCCGACCGGTCGCGGCGGAACCACACGGCCAGTACCAGCGGATAGGCGAGGTAGCCGAAGCGCGTGGCCGGCATCAGGCACATGGCCAGGGCCAGTCCGAGCGCCACGCGGTCCGCCGCGGCGACGACCGTGCGCGGCGGGCGGGCCAGGAGCCAGGCCGCCATCCCGACGGCGGTCGCCGCCAGCGCCGCCACGGCGATGGCGCGGCCCCCGGGCACATGGGTGGCGAGCAGGTGACCGGGCAGCGGGCTGGTCGCAGGCGATCCGGCGCCGGCCGCGCCGAGCGGGAACAGCACCACGTGCTCGACGAACGCGTGCGGATCGACGAGGGCGAACGGCACGACACCGGCCGCCGCCACCGCCAGGGCCGTCACCGCGGCCCTGGCGGCGGCCCGGCGCCCCTTCGTCACCGCGATCAGCACCAGAGCGACCGGCAGCAGCGGCCAGGCGGTCCACTTCAGCGCCGCCGCGGCCCCCGTCGCCGCCCCCGCGCCCACGGCCCCACCACGCCGCCCCGCCAGGGCCAGCCCCAGACACATCAGCCCGATCACCGGCAGATCGACCCCGCCCACCGCCAGGGCCAGGGCGACGGCCGGACAACTGGCCAGCAGCAGCGCGGGGTTGACCGGGGTGGCCGGGCTGGTGCGTGCGTCCGCCGCCAAGAGCGCCGACCCGGCCGGCACCTCCCGCACGCTGCGGGCGACGGCACCCCCGCGACCACGCCGGGCGGCCGGCAGCGGCCCCGGCTTCGCCAAGCCCGCCGCAGCCCTGCGCACCCGGCCGCCCCCGGGGCGGGCCGCCACAGCCAGTGCGCCCAGGAACACCGCCGCGAACCACAACCGGGCGTCCGTGAGCGGGGAGTCGCCCAGGAGGGCGTGGGGGAGGCCGAGCAGGGCCATGCCGGGCAGGTACGGGTTGAAGTCGTCGACGAGCGACGGGTGCGGGGCGTAGGGGCTGCCGGTGGCGAGCAGCAGGTCGCCGGAGTGCTCGACGACGCCGACCTCCGGCTGGGCCGTGCCCAGCACCATCAGCACCGCCAGCGGCAGCAGCACCGAGCCCGCGACCGCCGCGAGCGCGCTCGCCCGGCCCCAGGCGTACGGGCTGCGGGCGGCCAGGACGGCCGCCACCGCGTAGCCGGCGGCCGCGCACCCGCCCCACACCCGGTGGGCGGGCAGCGTCGTCACAGCGGCCAGCGCGAGCGCGAACACCGCCGATCCGGCCCAGTAGAGACCGTCCCAGCGCGTTCCGCGCGGAGTTCGTCGCAGGCCGTCCCGGTGACGGAGCGCGCGCGGGGCGGTTGCCGCCGGCGCGCTCGACGCGGACTGGAACTGAAGGGCCATGGCCGTACTCCTGTGACAGTGCGGAGGGACGGGCCCTCACTCACCTCTGTCACGAGGTCGAGGACCGACCCTCAATCTCCTGCCAGACCCGGCCGCGCCACCTCGGCCGAACGGCCACCGTTCGCGACCGCGCAAGCCACTGCCTCGGCCGAACGGCGGAGCCGGCCCCGGAGTTCGCCATCCCGCCCTCCTGGTCACACCGCCCGCGCGTCCGCCGCGATCCGCAGGGCCTCCACCAGCTCCCGGTACAGCGCGTCCGTGGCGAGCAGCTCCCCGTGGCCGCCCCGCGCGCGGACCCGCCCCTCCTCCATCACCACGATGGTGTCCGCGTCGATCACCGTGGACAGCCGGTGCGCGATCGTCACGACGGCCCCGGAAGCCGCGCGGGCGCGGACGCACTCCTGGACGGCGGCCTCGGTCAGCCCGTCGAGCTGGGCCGTCGCCTCGTCCAGGAGCAGCACGTCCGGGGTGCGCAACAGGGCCCGGGCCAGCGCGATGCGCTGGCGCTCGCCGCCCGAGACGGCCGCGCCGGACAGGGGCGTGTCGAGTCCCTCGTCCAGGGCGTCGACCTTCTCCGCCAGCCGCACCTCGCGCAGGACCCGGCGCAGTTCCGCGTCCGTCGCGTCGGGGCGGGCCAGCAGCAGGTTGTCGCGGATCGTCCCGGGCACGATCGGGGTGTCCTGCTCGACGTAGGCCAGGCGCGAGCGGATCTCGTCGTGGGTGAGGTCGCGGTACGGGCGGCCGTCCAGGAGCAGTTCGCCTCCGGTCGGCTCCAGGAAACGCAGCACCAGGGAGAACAGGGTCGTCTTGCCCGCGCCCGAGGGTCCGACGATCGCGGTGTGCCCGCGCCGGGGGACGACCAGGCCGACGCCGCGCACCGCCGGTTCGGCGTCGGGGCCGTAGGCCGCGGTGACGTCCCGCAGTTCCAGCACGGGCGTGCCCGGCAGGGCGGCCTCGCTCACCGGGACGTCCCGCGCGAACCGCTCCACCTCCTCCGTCTGGAGATCGGCGGTCTCCCGGATCCGTTCCGCCGCGGCGATCCCGGACTGGAGCGCGGTGACGTTCTGGCTGAGCTCGCTGATCGGGTCCATCAGCCCGAACGAGTAGAGCAGGAACGCGATCAGGCTGGACACCTCCAGTGCCCCCTCGGAGACCCGCCAGGCGCCCACGCCCAGGACCAGGATGATCGCGAGCTGGATGCCGGCCACCGCGATCGTCCAGGCCAGGGCCTCGCGGCGGACCGCGCGGATGCCGTGCTCGGCGGAGGTGCGCGCGTCGACGACGATGCGCTCGGCCGTGCGGTCCTCGGCCCGGGCGGCCTTCACCGTCCGGATCGCGCGCAGGGCGCCCTCCAGGTTGCCGCCGAGCCGCCCCAGGTGGTCCTGGGCGCGCTGCTGTGCGGTGGCGATCTGGGGCATCAGGACGGCGAACAGGACTCCGACCACCACCACGGCCGCCACGACCGTGCCCAGCAGCACCAGGTCGAGGACGGCCATGAGGACCAGCGTCCCGAGGAGCATGACCACGGCGTTGATCAGGCCTACCGGGGCACCGGTGGCGGCCTGGTGCAGCAGGACCGTGTCGGAGGTGACGCGGGTGACGAGTTCGCCGGGCGGGCGCCGGGTGACGGCGGGCACCGTGGCCCGCAGGAATCTCCGCACCATCGACTCGCGGGCCCGGAGCACCACGCGCTCCCCCAGCGCGCCGAGCAGCGTCCACTGCCAGTACATGACGGCGCTGCCCACCACCAGCAGCGACAGCAGGGCCGATATCGGCCCCCGCATCGAGCCGGAACCGCCGAGCGCGTCGAGCACTCCCTTGGTGACCATCGGCGTGGCCAGCCCCATCCCGGATCCCACGAGGGCGAGGACCAGGGCCACGGCCAGGGCGCGCTGGTGCGGGCGGGCGAACGACCAGAGGATCCGCAGCCGCGGAACGGACACCTTGCGGGACGTGCCTTCCGGAACAGTCATGATGCCGAGTGGAGCACCACTGTTCCATAACGGTCAAGCGATTTTCACCACGGAAGGCGCGCTACCGTATGCGCATGGGTGAGGACCGGACCACGGCGACGGAGAGCGGCACACGGGCCCGCACCCGGCGCGCCATCGTCGACGCCGCCGTCGTCCTGCTGGCCGCCGACCCGACCGCGTCGCTCGGCGACGTCGCGGCGGCGGCGGGCGTGGGGCGTACGACCGTGCACCGCTACTTCCCCGAGCGGTCCGATCTGCTGGCGGCCATCGGCACGGACGTCCTGGAGAAGGTCGCGGCGGCGACCGAGCGCGCCCGGCTCGACGACGGCCCGGCCGCCAAGGCCCTGGAGCGGCTCTGCCAGGAGTACTTCGAGCTCGGCGACGGCCTCACGCTGATGTTCGAGACACCGCAGCTGGCGAACTGGTCCGGCTGGGAGGAGGAGACCGCCGCCGACGAGCACTTCCTGCGCACGGTCCGGCGCGGCCACGCCGAGGGCAGCATCGACCCCGAGCTGGACGAGGAGTGGGTCCGCAACCTGGTGTGGGCGCTGCTGTACACGGCCTGGGAACACACCCGCACCGCCGGCGCCTCCAAGCACTCCGCCATGACCCTGTGCCTGCACACCCTGCGCAAGGCAATCGCGCCCTAGGGGGCCATCGCGCCACAGCGCCTTGCGCGTCGGGGAGTTCTTCGTCGCGTCCGACTCATTGACGCCACAGGTCTCCCAGCCCTACGGTCTGGCCGAATTACCGAACTGCGTTCGCAATATCGAACACACTCGCCATGCTTCGCTCCGTACCCCGACGGAAGGCCGAGCCGCCATGACCGCCCCCCGCAGAACCCCCCGCAGACCCTCACGCCGCCATGTCCTCGGCATGGCCGCGACCGTGCCGCTCGCTCTGACCGCCGATCTGGCCCTGGGCGCCGGTCCGGCCGGCGCGGCGACGGGCCCGGCGTTCGTGATGGGCTACTTCACCGAGTCCCCGAACGGGCTCGGCACCGACTACGGCCTGCACCTGGCCGTCAGCCTCGACGGCCTGGAGTGGACGCCGCTCAACCAGAACAAGCCGGTCGTCACCCCCACCCAGGGCGCCGGCGGCCTGCGCGACCCGTTCGTGCTGCGCAAGCAGGACGGCACGTTCGCCGTGCTGGCCACCGACCTGAAGGGCACCGACTGGAGCTACAACAGCCAGTACATCCACGTCTGGGACTCGGCCGACCTGCGCTCCCTCACCGGCTACCGCAGGCTCAAGCTGCACGGCATGACCACCCACAGCTGGGCCCCGGAGGCCTTCTGGGACGCCGCACGCGGCCAGTACGGGATCGTCTACTCGTCGGTGAACGCCAGCGGCCACAACGTGCTGATGGTCAACTACACGACCGACTTCCGCACGGTGTCCGCACCGCAGGTCTTCTTCGACCCCGGCTACGACGTGATCGACGGCAGTTTCGCCCTCGGCGTCGGCGGCACGAACTACATGTACTTCAAGAACAGCTCGAAGCAGACCCTGGTCGGCGCCCGGTCCGCCACCCTCGCCCCGGGCAGCTGGCAGGTCTTCAGCACACCGGTGGCCCACGGCGGCACCGAGGCACCGATCCTGGTCAAGTCGCTGTCGTCCAGCACTTGGTACCTCTGGGGCGACACCTACACGCCCAACGGCGTCTTCTACGCCTGGCAGACCACCGACCTGGCCTCCGGCAACTGGACGCCGGTCGACCAGCGCCGCTACACCCAGCCGGTGAACTCCAAGCACGGCAGCATCGCACCGCTCACGGGCACGCAGTACGACAACCTCCTCGCGCACTGGGGAGCCCCGGCCTGGAACCGGCTCAAGTCGTACAACCACCCGGACCGCTACGTACGCCACGCCGATTTCGCGGGCCGGATCGACCCCTACCCCTTCGACCCGTACACCGACGCCCAGTGGAAGCTCGTCCCCGGCCTCGCCGACGCGTCCGGGGTGTCCTTCCAGTCGGTCAACTACCCGGACCGGTACCTGCGGCACTACAGCTACGCGCTGCGGCTGGACGTCAACGACCGCACGTCGGCGTTCGCCCAGGACGCCACGTTCCACAAGGCCCCCGGGCTCGCGGACTCCGCCTGGACGTCGTTCCGCTCGCACAACCACCCGACGCGCTACATCCGCCACTCCGGCTACGCCCTGCGCATCGACCCGGTCTCCACGGCCACGGACCGGGCGGACGCGACGTTCCGGATCGGCTACTGACCTGCCGCCCGGGCGGGAAGGCCGGGCCGGGCTCCCGAGCGGCACACGCGGGGACGCGACGGCCCGGCCCGGCCTTCCACTGCCCGCAATCTGCCACCCGCCGCCCCGCTCCGCCTCCCGGGCAGGGCCGAACGAGGACGACGGGGGGGGAGCCTGCGATGATGCGGCCCATGTCGACCCTCGCCACCGTCGCGGTGCTGGCTCTCGCCGCCCTCCACGCCTACATCCTGGTGCTGGAGATGTTCCTGTGGACCACTCCGCGGGCCCGCGCCGCCTTCGGCACCAGCGCCGAGTTCGCGGCCGGGACGAAGGCCCTGGCCGCCAACCAGGGCCTCTACAACGGCTTCCTCGCCGCGGGCCTGCTCTGGGGCGCGGTGGCGTCCGACCCGGTGGGCTTCCAGGTCTCGGTGTTCTTCCTGGTGTGCGTCGCGGTCGCGGGGGTGTACGGCGCGGCCACCGCCAGCCGGAAGATTCTCTTCGTCCAGACCGTCCCGGCGCTGGTCGCCTTGGCGCTGGTACTGCTCGCGCACTAGGGCAGGGCGTCACTCGTCCTGTGTGACGGCCCGGTCCATGAGCCGGACCGCCTCCGCCTCCGGCGTCGCGGGCGGCACCACCAGCAGGTCCCAGCGGCCCCGGCCGGGCGCGAGCAGGCACACGGTGTCCGGGGTGGCCGGCGCGTCCCTGCGGCCCACGTGGACCTCCTGGCCGGCGACGTCCAGGTGCTCCGGGCAGTCGAGCCAGGTGCTCCCGTGGACCAGGACGCTGCTGATCCGGCCCCAGGCGCGCGGCAGCACGGCCAGCAGCCCGGGCAGTTCCGCGGCCAGGTCGTAGGACCGGGGCCACCACGCGCCGTCGATACGGCGGGCCGTGCGGCCGAGGCGCGGCTGGACCGCGAGTCTCAGCCGGACCTCGGAGGGTGCCGGGAAGGGCGGCGAGGGCGAGGAGGCGGACGTCATCAGGACTCCTGCTGCGAACGGGGGGGCGTGGCCAGGGGACCGTAGGCCACCGGTTGCGGCATACCCCCGGTTCTTCCACCGTACCCGGAAGGGCGGAACGGGTGCCGGGCCCGCCCACGCCGCCCGGCGTCGGTCAGTACTCCTGGCCCATGCGCTGACCCCCAGTCGCCGCCCGCGCCGCCGCCGAACCCCTTGGTCAGCCACAGCGACTGGTCGTAGTGGCGGGCGGCGCCGCCCGGGCACTTCGAGTAGTCGCCGTCCTGGTGGAAGAAGCGGCCGCAGTCCGGGGCTCACTGCGGGGCGCCGCCGCTGTCGAGGATGCCGGTGTGGATGTCGACGGAGTTGTCGGTCCACTGGAGGGTGGAGCGGTTCTTCACCGCCCAGCCGACGATGTTGACGGGGACATCGGTGTACGGCCAGGCGTTGTGGCCCTTGCCGTTCTCGGTCATGGCCGCCATCCACTTGCCGAACTGCTTCTTGAGCGCCGCGTGGATCCGGTCGCGCAGGGCGGCGCTGACCGGGGCGTCGGACTCCCAGCGGACGCGGCGGCCTGCGCCTTGCCGCTCGCCATGCCGGGGGTGGCGAGCGCCGCCGCCAGGACGGCGAGCACGGTGAGCAGCCGTGCGAGGTGTCTGCGCATGGTGATCTCCCTCGTGTGGGGACGGGGTATCACCGTCAGGTCGTCGCGGGCGCCGCGGAGGTTGCCCGCGCGTCCGGGGCGTATGCCCAGGTGTGGACATTGCGGGCGCTTTATCACATTACGTCGGCGATAATCGGAGCATGACTACGGCAACGTATGGACTGCTGGCGGCGTCCTCGGATCACGCGGTCGCCGTGACCATCGCCTTCATCGGCGGGGCGGTCATCGCCCTCGCGCTGATCTGGGCCGTGCGGGTCGGGATGCGGGTCATGGACAAGGACACGCACCACCCCTCCCCCGAGGAGCAGCCGCACCTCCCGGAGGGCGGACCGGTCCGTGAGATGCGGGAGATGCGGGAGCCCGACGAGATGCCGGTCGTGCCGCGCGGCGGCGAGCGGCTGCTGCCCCATGAGCTGCACCACGCGAGCACCAGGACGGGCAAGGACCAAAAGCCCCGCCGCTGGCTGCCCGGATCCAGCGGATCCTTCGGCGGCGGCGGCCTCGGACACACGTGATGCCGTGAGGCCGCCGTAGGACAAGGGAGGCAGGGAGGCGACATGGCTGCCCGCCACCGGACGCGCTGGGCGACGGGCGGGGCGGCGCTGACGCTCGCCCTGGCCGCCGTGCTCACCGGCTGCGGCGGCGACAGCCCCGCGGACACCGCCCGCAAGGCGGAGTCCGCAGTCGGATCGATCGCCTCGCAGGCCTCCGAGGCGGCGGAGTCGGCCGCGGCGGAGGCCGAGCGCCGGCTCGACGACATCCGGGGCGGCGTCGACGTCAAGGGCGATGTGAAGGTCGGCGCGCCCACCGTCGGCGCCGACGGCCGGGCCCGGGCCGAGGTCACCGTCGACAACACCGACGACTCAGCCAGGTCCTTCGCCGTCCAGGTCGATTTCACCGACGCCGGGGGCCGGCTGACCGACACGGTCATCGTCACCGTGGAGCACGTGCAGGCGGGCGACTCCGCCACGGCCACCGCCCGCAGCACCCACGACCTGTCCGGCGAGGTCCGGGCCGAGGTGGCCCGGTCCGTGCGCTACTGACCGGCGCCGGCGTCCGCCACCGAGATGTCGATCTGCTCGCTCATGGCGCTCACCCCGTTCAGGGTGGCGACCGCCTGCAGCCGGTTGGTGCCCGCCGGGAGCGCCGGACCCGGGGTGCAGGTCCAGGTGCCGTCGGGGGCGGCGATGGTCGCGCAGGCCTCGCGGTCGTCCTTGTCACGGACGGTGACCCGGGCGCCCGGGTGCGCCGTACCGGCGATCTGCGGCCGGACGTCCAGCGGCACGCCGGACAGCGGGCGGATCAGCGTCGGCCCGGCCAGGCCCACGGTCACGGCACACCGGCCGGCCGCCTGCCGTACGCCGTGCGCGTCGGTGATCCGCAGGACGCAGTCGCGCAGCCGCGTGCCGGGCACGGCGTCGGCGGGGACCGCCAGCACGAAGGGGAACGTACGGTCCCGCCACGACTGCCCGGCCGCGTCGCCGGTGACGGTGTACGTCGCGCTGCGGCCGTCGGCGGCGACCCGGCCGAGGTAGCCCGGCGCGTCGAGCGGCGTGGCCGTCACGCGGGTGCCCCGGGGCGCCGTCAGCGTCAGCGTGGCGCCCGGCGCCGCCCCCTGAGAACCCGCGACTTGGACGATGCCCTCCCGGCCGGGCGCGATGGTCGCGGCACCCCACAGCTCACCGTCCCGGGCCGCCGCCGGCGGGCCGGGGAACGCGAGCACCCCCGCGACGACGGCCCCCGCCACGGCTGCTGTCTTCCTGGACCTGTTCATGGCGGGCGGGGCTCCCTGTGCGGACGTCGACGGCACTGTGCCAGCGATTCTCGCGGGACGTACCCGCAGGCGGCGCGTGCTGCTGGGCCGTGCGGGTGGCGGACGCCCGGCGTGGGGTGAGGTGCACGGGCTCGCCCCGCCCGCGTCCGTCGCCGGCGGGGCGGGCCAGGGCCGGGCCTAACGCCCGAGCCACACCGTCGTGTCCGGCCCGAGCCGGCCGTCCTCCAGTGGGGCGCTGCTCAGCAGCACCTCACCGGCCGGCAGCGAGACCGCCCTCGCGGACAGGTTCGTCACGCACCGCCAGCCCTCGCAGCGGTCGAACTGCAGGACGCCGTCCGGGGCGTCCGCCGCCCAGGTCAGCTCCTCGCCGTCGAGCAGCTTGCGGCGCAGCTTCAGGGCCGTTCGGTACAGCTCCAGGGTCGAGCCCTCGACGCCGTCCTGGGCCTCGACGGCGTAGGCGGCGAAGCCGGACGGCTGCGGCAGCCAGGCACCGCCCGGCCCGAAGCCGTACGACGGTCCGGTCGTCGTCCACGGCAGCGGCACCCGGCAGCCGTCACGGCCCTTGCGGACGTGGCCCGTCTGCTCCCAGATCGGGTCCTGGAGCACCTCGGTGGGCAGGTCGGCGACCTCGGGCAGGCCGAGCTCCTCGCCCTGGTAGACGTAGGCCGAGCCGGGCAGCGCCAGCATCAGCAGGGTGGCCGCCCGGGCCCGGCGCAGCCCGGCCGCCTCGTCGACCGCGGGGGCGTGACCGCCGGAGAGCAGCCAGGCGTTGAGGTCGGTGCCGGGCGGGAGCATCAGGCGGGAGGCGTGGCGGACGACGTCGTGGTTGGACAGCACCCAGGTGGCCGATGCCCCGGCCGCCCGGGCGGTGGCGAGCGAGTCGGTGATGACCTGCCGCAGTTCGTCCGCGTCCCAGCCGGCCTCCAGGTACTCGAAGTTGAAGGCCTGGCCCAGCTCGTCCGGACGGGCGTACAGCGCACGCCGGGCGCCCGGCACCCACGCCTCCGCGACGGCCATCCGGGGCGGGCGGTAGGCGTCCAGGATCTTGCGCCAGTCGCGGTAGATCTCGTGCACGTCGTCACGGTCGTAGAACGGGTGGGAGCCGGGCGGCATGCCGATGAGGGCCTCCTCCCGGCTCAGCTCGGGCGCGCCGAGGTCGCGCAGCGGTTCGCTCAGGTCCTTGACGAGGGCGTGGGCGACGTCGACCCGGAAGCCGTCGACCCCGCGGTCGGACCAGAAACGCAGGGTGGTGCGGTAGTCGGCGCGCACCTCCTGGTTCTCCCAGTTGAGGTCGGGCTGCTCGGGGGCGAACAGGTGCAGGTACCACTGGCCGTCGGGCACCCGTTTCCACGCGCTGCCGCCGAAGACGGACTGCCAGTCGGTGGGCGGGAGTTCGCCGTGCTCGCCGCGGCCGTCGCGGAAGACGTACCGGTCGCGGGCCGCCGAGCCGGGCCCCGAGCGCAGGGCCTCCTGGAACCACACGTGCTGGTCCGAGGAGTGGTTGGGCACGATGTCGACGATGACCTTCAGACCGAGCCGGTGGGCCTCGGCGACCAGGGCGTCGAAGTCGTCGAGGGTGCCCAGGCGCGGGTCGACGCCCCTGGGGTCGGCGACGTCGTAGCCGCCGTCGGCGAGCTCGGACGGGTAGAAGGGGCTCAGCCACAGGGCGTCCACGCCCAGGGCGGCGAGGTGGGTGAGGCGACGGGTGATGCCGCGCAGGTCGCCGAGGCCGTCACCGTCGGCGTCGGCGAAGCTGCGGGGATAGACCTGGTAGACGACGGCCTGGCGCCACCAGTCGGGATCCCGGGACGACAGGTCGAGGGTGGAGCGATCGGTCACGCGGTCTCCTTCGCAGGGCATACGGGCGACAGCATTGAATCTGTCCAGAATGCCGGAAAGAGGAACCGTCGCGTTGATCGGAGTGATCCATTCCCGCTGTGATGAAAGTGTGATGACGGAGCAACTCCTCTTGCATACCCGCAGGTTGACAGCCTGCTGCGGCACGGCCACGATGGGGACTCACTGAGGCGCATGTGACCAATGAGCCCAGTGTTTCTCAGACCACTCACCCCGGTGCGGCCCCCGCAGCCGCGCGCTGCGCGCTGCCCACCTGCCGTCACCCGGGTTCCGGCACACGCCAAGAAATGGGATCCGCATGTCCATAGCGAGACGTGTCACCGCGCGACGCCTGCTGGGGACGGGCGCCGCGGCCCTCGCCCTCTGCGCCGCCTCCGCCACCACCGCGTTCGCCACCGGTACGCCCGGTGGCGAGGGCTGGTCGTCCGGCGGTACCTACAAGCCCGGGACCGGCGCGGGCACGGAGACCGGGACCGACCGCTGCCAGTTCTCGCTCGACGGCACGAACTTCTTCGACTCGGTGAAGGTCGACGACCAGAACCTGAAGCCGACCGAGGACGGCAAGGTCCACATCAAGGTCCGCACGGCCGGTGACGCGACGACGTGCACGGCCTCCCTGGCCTCCTACCTCGCGCACGGCGCGACCTTCGCGACCTCCGGCGAGCAGGTGTTCGTCGACTTCGACACGGTGACGGTCAAGCCGGGCGGCACCGACTCGCTCGACATCGCCATCCCGGACAACGGCTGCTTCGGGCAGATCGACCTCTACCGGGGCGCGGTGAAGTTCGACGGCGACCTCGACGCGAAGGACGGCTTCGAGCACGGCGAGCTGCCCAAGGGTCCCGACCGTCCGGTCATCAAGGACAAGCTGATCGCGGCCTGGAACGGCGGCACGAAGGACTGCACGACGACACCCCCGCCGGCGGAGCCTCCGGCGAGCTCGACGCCCCCGGCCACCCCGTCGGAGCCGGCCGAGGAGAGCACGCCGCCGACCACCCCGTCGGAACCCGCCGAGCCCTCGACGCCCCCCGCCACGGACACGGACACCCCCACCCCGTCCGCCTCCGAGTCGACGACGCCCCCGGCCCCCAAGCCGAACGGCGGCGGCGGCGACCTCGCCGAAACGGGCGCCGACAGCAGCACGGGCCCGATCGCCATCGGCGCGGCGGCGCTGCTGGCGGGCGGCGCTGCCATGGTGGTCGCAACCCGCAGGAAGCGCGCGACGCGTTGATGCCGGAGGGGCCCGGGGCTTTCGAACCCCGGGCCCCATCTGTCCAGGGCAGAACGGCCGCCGGCCTCTCCCCGGCCTACTCCACCGTTTTCAGCCACAGCTCCACGTACCGCTCCACGTCCACGCCCAGCGCCACGTCCACCAAGGGCTGTTCACGCACACCCTCGTGGATCTCGGACTCTCCGAGCCGTGGCCGCCGGTCGACGATCGTCTGGCCGCGCGCGGGCCCCGGGGCCAGAACGACCTCGACCGGCAGGCACTCGGTGGTCAGCCCCTTCGGATCGACGACCGCACAGACCGCACCCGCGTCTCCGAGCCCACCCATGGGCGTCGGATCACCGGACGTGGCCGGGTCCCGGTGGGCAAGCAGCTCACCGGCCATCCGCAGGCTCGGCTCCGAGCTCGCCCGCAGCCGCTCCACCTCCCCCGCGGACACCAGGACCTTCTTGAACACGTCCAGCCCGTACATCGTGATCGGCACCCCCGCGGTGAGCAGGACCGCGGCCGCCTCCGGGTCGTGCCACACGTTGAACTCCGCGACCGGCGTGGCGTTCCCGGTCGCCACCGCGCCGCCCATGAACACGATCCGCTCGATGTTGCGGGTCACCTCGGGGTGCGTCCGCAGCAGCAGCGCGATGTTCGTCAGGGGCGCGGTGGGAATCAGCGTGACCGGCCTGGGCGAGGCGAGGATCTCGCGACGCAGCAGCGTCACCGCGTCCACGTCGACCGGCACACGGGTCGGCGCGGGCAGTCCCAGATCGCCCATCCCGTCCTGCCCGTGCACATGCCGCGCCGTCCGCACGGGTTCGATCAGCGGACGCTCGGCGCCCCGGGCGACGGGAATGTCGCCGGCACCGGCCACCTCCAGCACGGTCAGGGTGTTGCGGACCACGCCGTCCACGTCCGTGTTCCCGGCCACGCAGGTGATCGCCCGCACGTCGAGCGCCGGGTGCCGTACGGCGAACAGCAGGGCGAGGGCGTCGTCCACGCCGGTGTCGCAGTCGATGATCACCGGAATACGCTGACCGTCCGTCACGTGTGAGCCTCCTTCCGCTCCGGCCGCTCCCGGGCGGGGCGGCACCCGCGACCCTACGGCCTGGGGCGGCGATGATTCCGAAGCGGGCCGCCGGTCGTTATCGGAGAGAGCCGACGAAGGAGATCCGCCATGCCCGCACCAGGACCCGCGAAGCAGCCCACGACCGAGCTCGACGCCCGTTACAGTTCCGCGCTCAATCCGCGCCCGGGTGCCTCGGACGTCACCGCCGTCGACTGGGCCGAGGCCCAGCGGCATCTGGAGGCCGCCGAGATCTTCTGGGTGTCCACGGTGCGGCCCGACGGCAGACTGCACGTCACGCCCTGCATCGCCGCCTGGCACGAGGGAGCGCTGTACTTCTCCACCGGCAGGGGGGAGCAGAAGGCGAAGAACCTCGCGCACGACGCGCACTGCGCGCTGACCACCGGCGCGAACTCGCTCGCCCGGGGTCTCGACCTGGTGGTCGAGGGCACGGCGGAGCCGGTCGCCGACCCGGCGCTGCTGGAGGAGGTGATCACGGCGTTCGAGACGAAGTACGGGCCGCACATCACCTCCCCCGAGGGCACCTTCCACGGCATGGGGGACGCGTTCCGCAGCGGGGACGACGTGGTGTTCGCGGTGGCACCGGCGACGGCGTACGGCTTCGGCCGCGACAACGGCGTCTTCAGCCACACGAGTTGGGCGTTCTGAGCCTGCTCAGACAGCTGCCGGTGCCCACAGGCCGGTGGCGCGGGCCGCTACCCGGTCCCCGATACGGCGCAGCAGCTCGGTGGCGGGGAGGGGGTCCGGGCGGTGGCCGTCGCGCAAACGGGGTGCCACGAGGCCGGCGGCGGCCTCCCGCCCGCCGATCACCGCCTGGTACGGGACCAGCCGGGCCTCGCGGACACGGGCGGCGAGGGTGCCGTGCTCGGGGCCGGCGACCTCGGCGCGCAGGCCGAGGTCGTGGGCGCGGCGGGCCAGGGCGTGGGCGTCCTCGCTCTGCTCGTCCCCCACCGGCAGGATCACCAGCTGTACCGGGGCCAGCCACGGCGGGAACGCTCCGCCGTGGGTCTCGACGAGATGGGCGACCGCGCGTTCCACGCTGCCGATGATGCTGCGGTGCACCATGACCGGGCGGTGCTTCGCCCCGTCGAGGCCGATGTAGTGCAGGTCGAAGCGTTCGGGCTGGTGGAAGTCGATCTGGACGGTGGAGAGGGTGGCCTCCCGCCCGGCGGGGTCGGCGATCTGCACGTCGATCTTCGGACCGTAGAAGGCCGCCTCGCCCTCGGCGGCCTCATAGGGGATGCCGGAGCCGTCCAGGACCTCCCTGAGCAGGGCGGTGGCCCGCCGCCACAGGTCCGGGTCCGCCACGTACTTGCCGCCCTCGCCGGGCAGGGAGAGACGGTGGCGGACGGCGCGGATGCCCAGGTCCGCGTAGGCACGGCCGATCAGCTCCAGTGCGCCGCGCGCCTCCTCGACGGCCTGCTCCAGGGTGCAGAAGATGTGCGCGTCGTTGAGGGTGATGGCCCGTACCCGGGTCAGGCCGCCGAGGACGCCGGACAGCTCCGAGCGGTACATGCCGCCCAACTCGGCGATACGGAGGGGCAGTTCGCGGTAGCTGTGGGGGCGGGAGCGGTAGATCAGGGCGTGGTGGGGGCACAGGCTCGGGCGCAGCAGGACCTGTTCCGAGCCGAGGTCCATCGGCGGGAACATGTCCTCGCTGTAGTGGTCCCAGTGCCCGGAGATCTCGTACAGCTCGCGTTTTCCGAGGACGGGCGAGTACACGTGCCGGTATCCGGCCCGCTGTTCCGCCTCGCGGATGTACTCCTCCAGGGTGTGCCGCACGATCGCGCCGTCGGGCAGCCAGTACGGCAGGCCCGCGCCCATCAGCGGGTCGGTGTCGAAGAGGTTCAGTTCACGGCCGAGCCGTCGGTGGTCGTGCATGGTGGGCTCCTCGGGTCTGAGGCGAGCTCCCCCGGCTCTCGGCTTCGCTCGAGCCGGGCGGTACGCCCACCACGACGAAGCCCCGGGGCACTCGCCCCGGGGCTTCGGACATCTGCGTCAGCTGTCAGCGCGCCGGGACACTCTCCGGCGTCGTCGTGAGAGACGGGAACGGCTGGGCGCGCTTCATGGGCGTGACCGTAACAGGAGGGCGGCCCGCGGGGCGACGGCTTTTCGCGGTCGCCCCGCGAGGCGTACGCCGCCCTCACCCGAACAGCCCGTCGCACTGGTGTGCCGCCCGTCGCGGTGGTGCCGTAAGAGCACGTACCCGATCTTGGAGAGCCCGCCCCGTCAGGAGGCACCTCCATGAACTCCCCGCAGGAGGCCCTCCGATGCCCCACCCTCCGGCCGGCCGACGTGGCCCAGGCGCCCGCGCCCTCCTCGCCTGTGCGCTGTCCGTGACCGCCCTGCTGGCCACGGCCGCCTGTTCCGTCCGGGACGAGCCGCGGCCGCGGTGGTTCTCCGCCTCCGCCACCCCCACCGGCGCGTCGCCCGCCGGCGAACGGCCCGCGAGCTCCGGGGCCGGTCTCACCGAGGCCCAGGCCCAGGCGGCACTGATCACCACGGTCGATCTGGGGGAGCCGTGGGGGCCGACACGGGGTGCCAGGACCTGGCGGGACGGGCTGCTCAAGGCGACCACGGAGGACGGTGACTGCCAGCGGCTGCTGGACGCCCTCTACACGGAGGAACTCTTCGGCACCCCGGCCGGCCCGAAGGCGACGGCCGCGTTCGACGACGCCGACACCGACGCCCAGTTGCGCTACCAGGTCGCCGCCCATCCGCCGGCGGACGTCGACCGCACCCTGGCCTGGCTGAAGTCGCTGCCGGAGAGGTGCGGCGAGTTCACCGCCGCGACCACGCGCGGCGGCATCCAGGCCGTCCAGGTCAGCGACATGCCGCTGCCGCCGGTGGGGGACGCCCGGCAGGCCCTGCGCGTCACCCTGGCCGGCGAGACCGAGGAGGGTGAGCTGACGTACCTCACGATGGACCTCGCGGCCGTGCGGGTCGGGCAGGAGACGATCACGCTCACCAACGCCGGCCTCGACGAGGTGTACGAGGAGGTCACGCAGCAGACCGCGGAACTCGGAGCGCAGCGCCTGTCCGAGATCAGGAAGCAGGGACGGGCACAGATCTGACGGATACCGTCCGGGCCGCAAAAGCGCCGGCGATCGGCTGGCCATCCGGCACGGTGACGACTCCCGGAGAGCCGGTCTCAGTTCCCCACGCCGAGGCCGGACATGAACGCGGACGGGTATCGGTCGCCGCGCGCCGCGCCCGGCGGCACCGCCTTCTCGATCTCGGCGAGGCCGTCCGCGGTGAGGTTCAGCTCCATCGCGGGCAGCGCCTCGGCCAGCCGCTCGCGGGTGCGAGCGCCGACCAGCGGCACGATGTCCTCGCCCTGTGCGGCCACCCAGGCGATGGCCGGCTGGGCGACGGTGCGTCCCTTCGCCTCGGCGACCCGGCGCAGAGCCTCCACGAGGGCGAGGTTGAGTTCCGCTTCCCGCTCGAGAACCGCGGGCTGGAGGCGCGGATCGCGGTTCGTCCCTAGTACCGTTCGAAACGCCTGCGGTGGGCGATCACCTCGCGTGCCGCGTCGAGGGCCGTGCAGCCGCGGGCGAAGGCGTCTGCCCGCAGTCGCGCGAGCGCGTCGTCGGTGCCGACGCCGAGCTGCGCCATGATCATGCCGACGGCCTGGTAGACCTCGTCGTGGTCCGCGGCCAGCCCGCTGAGCCAGGGTTCCGCGTCCCGCGGCTCGGCCTCGGCCCCGCGTGGCAGTGCCATCAGGGCCACCGTCATGACACCGGCCACGAGCCGGGCCACGTGCAGCTGGCGGTCGGTGAGCCCGCCGGGCCTGTCGCGGTACAGGTCGAGGGTGCCCACGCACACCGCGTCGCTGCCCAGCGGCACCGCGTACACCGCCCGTACCCCGGCCTCCGTCGCCTGCTGGGCGAAGACCGGCCAGCGGCCCGCGTCCCGGCCGGTCGTCAGGTCACAGGCGAGCACGGGCGCCCGGCTCTCCACCGCGCTCTGGCAGGGGCCGTCGCCCAGCGTCGCCTGGATCTGCGCCAGGTGCGCGGCGTCCGCACTGCTGGCGCTCAGCTGGACGGGCATCCCCTCGCTGCGCAGCGACACGCTCGCGCCGACCACCGGCAGCAGCTCGACCGCCACCTCGCACAGCCGGCCCGGGACCTCTCCGGGCTCGGCGCCCCGCATGCCCCTGGCGATCACATCGGCGGCCCGGATCCCGTCCAGGTCCAGGTCACCGCCCCCTGTGCGGCGGGGACCGGGGTCGCCGCCGGGGCCGTCTCGGGGATCGTCCCTGGGCCGCACGACCACCGCCTCCTTCGATCACCGGCCTTCGTTGTCGACGCTCTTCCGGCCCCGCTGGACGCGTGGTGGGCCGGTGAGCGCCACCCGCCCGGGCCGGCCGGTGTTCGGCGGTCTCCGAGCCCTCCGGAATCGTGCCCCGACTACCCGTCGCAGGTGGGGCGAAACCCGTGCGCCGGGCCGGCACCGCGGCATGCCCCTCAGCGCTTGTCGTACGGGCTGTCCGGCTGCCGCACCCGCCGTACGGAGGTGGCGTCCAGGACCGGCGGCCAGGCGGCGGCCGAGCCCAGCTCGCCCTGCGGGTGCCAGGTGCCGGTGACCGTGCCCCAGGTGTCGACGGGCGGGGCGCCGGCGCCGCGCAGCTCGGCCTTGGCGGTGGTGGCGTCGGCGGCGCAGCTTCCTCACAGAGGAGGCTGTGCGGGCGCGGGCCCGAGGGTCGTCGTACCGGGAGCCGTACGGTGGCCGAGCCCCGTCCGGTAGGCGTCCAGGGCCGCCTCCACCCGGCCCGTGCGCCACAGCAGGTCCCCCAGCAGGCGGCACAGGTCGGCCAGGTCACCGGCCGCGCCCGCCCGCTCCAGCAGGCTCAGGGCGCGGACGTAGTGCTCCTCGGCGTCCTCGGTGCGGCGGGCGTCCTCGGCGATGATGCCGAGGAGGCGGTGCGCGGCGGCGGAGTGGACGGCGCCGCGCTCGGGGGACAGCTCGTCGAGCACCTCGTGCAGCAGGGCCGCCGCCTCGTCGGACTTGCCGCGCCGGTGGAGCACGTCGGCCAGTTCGACGGCGACCTGGCTGCTGTAGAGGGCGGCGCGCTTGGCCGACAGCATACCGAGGGCCTCTCTCAACTCGCCCTCGGACAGCTCCAGTTGACCGTCCTGGGCGTAGACGTAGCCGCGCATCCAGTGGCAGTTGGCGAGTTCGGTACGGATCTGCAGGCCGCGGTACAGCTCGGCCGCCTTGGCCAGGGATGCGTCGGCCTCGGCGAGGCGGCCCTCGGCGACCAGGGTGCGGGCGACCGACCGGTGCATGCGCGCGACCAGGGCCGGGTCGCCGGACTGCGGGGCGAGCGCCAGGGCGAACTCGGCGGCCTGGGCGGCGCGGGCGTGCGCGCCCATGTCCATGTACGGCCCGATGGCGCTTGCGTAGAGCAGCAGCAGGGCGTCCGGGTCGTGCAAGCCCCCACGATTCAGCTCATCGAGAGTGGTCTCCAGCAGGTAGACGGCGTACCGGAGTTCACCGGCGAGATAGTGCGCGACGGCCCGCCCGCGCAGCGCCGGGACCCGTGCGGGCAGCGGCGCGCCCGCCAGGCAGGCCTCGGCACGCTCGAAGTACTGCCGGCCCGCCACCAGTTCGCCCGTCTCCAGGGCGCACTCGCCGAGCCCGAGCAGCGCGGCGGCCTGTTCCCCGGCCAGCCCCTGCGTCTCGGCCTCGACGAGTAACCCGGCGTACTGCTCCGCCGCCGCCTCGGCCTCACCGACGGCTAAGACGCGCTGGGCCTCGGTCAGCCGCAGCCGCAGCTCGGTCACGAGCCGCGCCGAACGCCCGGTGGCGAGTTCCTCGAAGGCGACGCCGAGCCGTCCGGCGAGATGCCTCAGGGCGTCGTCGGAGGGCCGCACCCGGCCCGACTCCAGGGTGGAGACGTAGGCGGGGGTGTACAGGGGCTCTGCCAACTGCCGCTGCGTCAGCCCGCGTTCGGCCCGCAACCGCTGCACCCGGCGCCCGATGGTCCCCGGATCGTCACGCTCCCCCACGCCAACTCCCCTGTCCCTCTTGCCGTGCGGCTCGGACAGCCCCTAGGTTAAACCGAGAGTTAAGCGTGCTTAACACGCTGCTGTCGTATTCGCCGCCCCTGTTGCGAGGTCGCCGTGCTCGAACGCCCACGCACCCCCGAGCGGTACGCCAGAGGCTTCGCCGCCGCCGTCGTCGCCGTCGCGACCCTGCTGCTGGCGGCGAACGCGGGGCCGGCGAGAGCGGCGGAGCCGCCCGAACTCCGCGGTGTCCAGTTCGAGGTCGGGAGAGGCGGGGAGTCGCCCTGAGCCGCGTCCGACGGGTCTGGTGATCAGCTGAGGGCGTCCGTCAGCACCAGGAGCCCGCGGTACTACGAGCAGCAAGGGCTGCTGCGACCACAGCGGCGAGCCAGCGGCTACCGCGAGTCCGACGTGGCCACCGTGCGCCGGGTCCGGATGCTGCTCGCGGCCGGGCTGAACACCGACCTGATCCGGGAGGTGCTGCCCTGCATGGCCGACGAGGCAGCCATCCTGGCGCCGACCTGCGAGGAAATGGCCCAGGACCTCAAGCACGAACGCGAGCGCCTGAGCCGCTCCATCGAACAGCTCAAAGCCGCCCACTCCATGCTCAGCTCGATCATCCACGCAGGAGAACCGGTCACCGTCCGGGCCGGCTGCGACGGATAGCGGCCCCGACACCTTCCGACGTGCTCTCACCCACCTCTTCCACACCGGTTCACCCGGCTGTCAGTGCGATCCCCTAACCTTCGATCACTCACGGCCGCACGCGCGCCCAGTCCTCCGCGTCCGGCCCTCACGTCTTTCGTTCCGGGGGGTTCGAAACACCGTGCGCAGACGCACTCTGCCTACCGCGACAGCGCTCGCGGTCCTCTTCAGCTCGGTCGCGCTGGTCGCGACCGGCGCCGGGTCGGCGGCTGCCGACTCCAGTACGACCCTGCCCCTGAAGTCGACCGGCGACATCGTCGTCGACGGGGTCCACCAGCGGGTCTTCATCAGCGACCCGACCGCCGGCCAGGTCGTCGTCACGAACTACGCCGGCACGGTCGTCGGCACCGTCGGCTCGCTGCCCGGCGTCCACGGCCTGGAGCTGTCGCCCGACTCGGGCACCCTGTACGCGGCCGTGCACGACGCGGACGCGGTCGTCGCGATCGACACGGCGACGGCGACCGAGGCCCGCCGCTGGTCCACGGGCCAGGGCGCCGGCCCGGCGTACGTCGCCCTGGCCGGCGGCAGGCTGTGGTTCAGCTACGGCGCCTCGGGCGACGGCAACATCGGCTCGCTCGACCCGAACGCTTCCGAACCGGGCATCTCCCTGGGCCAGGACACCAGCCGCACCTTCTACCAGGCGCCGATCCTGGACGCCTCCCCAGGCGCCCCGGGCACGCTCGCCGCGGGCGCGCCCGGCCAGAGCCCGGTCGAACTCGCCGTGTACGACGTCTCCTCCGGCACGGCGAGCCGTACCGCGTACGCCTTCGACCCGGGCAGCACGGGCGGCGGCAACCTCCAGGATCTCGCGGTCACGCCGGACGGCAAGGACGTCGTCACGGCCAGCGGCGCCCCGTACTACCAGGCGGTCTACAAGCTCGCGGACCTGTCCGCGGACGGCAAGTACGTCACCAACACCTACCCGAACGCGGTGGACATCGCCCCGAACGGCGACGTCGCGGCGGGCACCGACTCCTCGTACGACCCGGATGTGCACGTCTTCAAGCAGGGCGTGTCGACGCCGCTCAAGCAGTACGACTTCCCCAACACCGGCACCAGCGGCGACTCCGACCACCTGGCCCCGGCGGGCCTCGCCTGGGCGCCCGACGAGAGCCGGCTGTTCGCGGTGTCGAGGAACGGCAGCGACGTCTACGCGCTGCGCGTCTTCGACGCCCCGACGAAGACGTCCACCACCCTCACGGCGAACGCCCCGGCTACGGCCACCCGCGCCAAGTCCCTCACCATCACCGGCACGCTGTCCTCGTCGGCGGCGTTCCCGACGGGCACCAAGGTCTCCGTCACCCGCACCGACGACGAGTCCCCGTCCGGCAAGCCGCTCGGCACGACGACGGTCGACGCGGACGGCTCGTACTCCTTCACGGACACGCCGCCCGCCGGCGGCAAGGTGACGTACACGGTCACGTACGCGGGCGACGCGGACCACGCGGGCGCCACCGCCTCGGCATCGACGACCGTGGCGAAGACGGCGACCACGCTGACACTGACCAACAACGGCAAGGTGTACGACTACGGCCGTGACATCGGCTTCACCGCGCACCTCGGCACGACGTACAAGAACCGCACGGTCGAGATCTGGGCCGACCCGTACGGCTCCGACAAGCCGAGCACACTGGTGAAGAAGGGCACGGTCGACTCGGCCGGCGACCTCGCGGCGACGATCCACCTGACCCGTGACACGAAGGTCAGCGCGAAGTTCACGGGCGACACGCGCTACGCCGCGAAGACGGTCACCAACTCGGTCTACACCAGGGTCAAGGTCTCGACGACCCTGAGCGGCTACTACAAGTCGGCGACCGCCTGGAACCAGAAGTACTTCTACTTCCGCCAGTCCAAGGACCCCGTCCACAACACGACGATGTCCATGTACCCGGGCCGCAAGTACCAGCTCCAGGTCCAGCGTTACACCGACGGCGCGTGGCGCACCACGGCCACGGAGTACTTCGCCCTCGACCGCTACGGCAAGGACGCGGAGTCGCTCACCGGCACGCCGCCCGTCGGTCCGCGCTTCCGGATCCGCTCGTCCTACATCGACCCCACGTCGGGCGACAACGTCAACACGACGACGTATGGCGCGTGGAAGTACTTCGTCTTCACGCGCTGACGTACGTCACGAAGGCGGCGTAGGCCTCCGGAGAGACGGTGAGGGTCCCGGCCTCGGGGTGCTTGGAATCGCGCATGGCGACGCCGGGAGCACCGAGGTCGGCGACCTCTATGCATTCACCGCCGCTGCTCCCGCTGTACGACGACTTACGCCACTGAGCACGCGCCAGGTCCAGGCTGCTCTCCATAGCGTTCCTCCATCACCCGGGCGATCAGAGCCGCCGACTCCCTCTCGGAGAGGGCATCGGCCTGGAGGCGAGCGTAACCGACCGAACGTTCCCTGATGACCTGAGGATTGGCCGTCATGTGGCCCTGGTCGTAGCTCTCGCTGTAGTGGATGTCCGGGTCGTCATCGAACCGCAGGAGGGTGAAGGAGCCCATCATCGCCGAGTGCTGTCCGGCTGAGAACGGCAGGATCTGGAGGTGCGTCCACGGCTTCCCGACGTAGCTCAACAGGTGGGCGAGTTGGTTTCGCATGATGTCGCGACTGCCGATCTGCCGGTAGAGCGCAGACTCGTCCAGCACCGTCCACAGCACCGGCGGCTGCTCGCGCTCCAGGACTCGCTGCCGTTCCATCCGGGCCGCCACCATCTCGTCGAGCTTCTCCTTCTGCTCGACACCCAGTACAGCCCGGGCATAGTCCGCCGTCTGGAGAAGCCCGTACACCAACTGGCACTGGTACGTAGAGATGTACGAGGCGTTGCCCTCCATCTCCGCATACGCCTGAAACCACGTAGGGAGTTGGCTCCGCAGAACCAACCCCACCAACCGCGAGAAACAACCGTCCGTCATCAGCGCCGCATCCGCCCGTTCGGCGAACTCCCTGGTCGGGACCTTGTGCGCGGTCTCGATCTGGCCTACCAGCGAGCCCGTGCAGAAGATGCAGTCCCCCAGTTCCTTCTGGGACAGCCCCGCACTCTCGCGGTAGCGGCGGAGCTCCGAGCCGAAGTAGTCCAACGGCGAGGCGGTGGGGTCGAGTCGGCGGATGTTGGGCATGAAGCGGTCACCCCCAGGTCCGAACGCCGCACGGCGTTCATTTCGGTCTGTAGCCGAGAGTAACCACACCACTTCACGCTGGTGGCATGAATCACGTAACTGCCCACCATGGGGGCGGACTTGGCACCAGGCATGGCACGGACTTCACCCTGGGTGAGCACTCCGCCCGGCATCTGCGCCGCATCCTGAGGGTCTATCTCACCGCCTGGGAGATGGCCGAACTGTGCGAGCCGGCCTGTCTCGCCCTCACCGAGCTGGTCGCCAACGTCGTACGCCACACGCCCGACCGGCGCGCCGCCGTGCTGTTGGCGCGGCGGCCGGACGGGCGCGGGGTGCGCGTGGAGGTCACGGACACGTGCCCGCGGCCGCCGCTGTCCACAGCTGTGGACGAACTCGCCGAGGACGGACGCGGCGTGCTGATCGTCGACGCCGTCACGGACCGGTGGGGGTGGGATCCACTGCCCGACCGGCCCGGCAAGACCGTCTGGTTCGAGTGCGACGTGAGCAAGGAATTCAATCAGTGAATTCCAGGGATGAATTCGGCTAGCGTGAATTCCCGCGGGCGCGAATGTAATGCCAGCCGAAATAACAAACCCCGACCGCTCCACCGGCGGCGCCAACCGCACAGGTCGCCGTCGCCCACGCGGCCATGTCCTGCGTGATCCACAACAGGCTCACCACGACCAGCGCTATGGAGAACAGCAGGCGTTCTCCATAGCCCGGGCCGCGACGGCCGGTCAGTCCCCGGTAGCCGTGCACTTGTATGTCACGCCCTTCATCCTGATGTCGCGGTACCCCGCCTTCACGGTCGGGGTGGCGGGGGCGACATCCGTGCCGCCACCGCCGCCGCTGTCCTTCTTACGGCAGTAGTAGCCGAGCGCATCGAGCTTCTTGATGTCGCTCATGGCCTGGTACTTCTTGTAGGAAGCGATCATGGCGGCCCGCTTCTGCGCAGGCGTGGCCTCCTTCGCCTTCGTGTACGCGTAGCACCCGACGCTGGCGCCGATGCCCACCCAGGAAGCGCCCTTGGCCAGCGCCTTGGTGAGGCCCGCCGCGCCACTGCCGATCCCCAGGACCGCGCAGATCTCGTCCGCGCCGGCGCGGAGTTCCGGCTGGGCCGGTGCCGCCTGTGCCGCCTGCGCTCCGACACCACACAGCGCGCCGGTCATGGCGAAGGTGATGACAGCAGAAATTCCCTTACTTCGTATGCTCACGAAGTCCATCCCCGTTTTCGAGTTTGTCGAATTGCATGGTCAGTGCGAAATAGACGCTACCCACCGGGACACACGTAAGCAATGGAGGAAATGTGAACATCACCGGGAGGAGAATCAGCCGGGCAGAACTTTCCTCAACGCTTCGTCAGGGCTGGGTCTGCAACTGCCGCAACTGCCGCTGCACATGATCGAGCGCCCCCTCGCGCCGCCCGGGGACCCGCCCACGCAACTCGGCGAGCGCCGCGCCCAGTTCACGGGCGCGTGCGGTGTCGCGGATCTGGCCCCACTGGTGGTGGGCCCGGTCCACGGCGGCCTCGACGGCGGGCGCGTCCGGCGCCTGCCCGGCGTTGAGGCGGACGGTGGCCACCGTCAGCCAGGTGTGGCAGCTGCGGCCCGCGTCCCCGGCGAACATCGCCAGGTCGGCCCGGACCTCGGCCCAGTGCAGGGCCTCCTCGGAGGCCGGCCCCTGCGCGACGACGGCGGCCTGCTCGTGCCGGGCGGCGAGCGCGTCGGCGTCGGCGTGGCGGCCGTTCTGGACGGCGGCGGTGATGGCGGCGTGCGGATCACCGGCCGAGGGGCCCGGCGTGCTCAGCACGAGATCCGTGCCCGCGCTCTCCGGCGCGATCCGGGCCAGCGCCTGCTGGTGCAACTGCTCCAGCGGCGGCCGGAACCCGCTGCGCAGGATCGTCGCGACGGCCTTCATGTACGCCGGTGCCGCGACCGTGCGTCTGGACGGCGGGGGCGCGATGCGGCCGTGCACGGCGTTGCCGCGGCCCGAGTCCAGCGGGGTGCCGCGCAGCAGCTCCCAGGTCTCGGCGTCCGCGTGCAGGTCGAGCAGGAGGGTCGTCGCGCCGGCCGGCCTGAGCCGCAGTTCGTCCCGGAACCAGTGCCAGGGGAAGGCCGTGTAGCGGGCGGTGGACGCGGTGGTGCGGGCCAGCGCCAGATGGGGCAGGCGCTGGCGGCGGTCGAGCTGGAGCTGTCCGGTGACGTACACGGTGAGCGGGCCGGGGGCCACAGCGGCGGCGCGCAGCCGGGTGAGGACGGCCTGCGGCTCCAGCGGGTCGGCGAGTTCTACGACGTTCGCGGTGTCCGTGCCGGCCAGCACGCCGGGTGGGACGGCGGCCAGGACGGGGAGCACGGACGCGGCGTCCACCAGGCGCCCCTTGCCCACCGGCGAGGCCGCCAGCAGAAGCACGGTTCCGGGCATCTCGTCCCTCCCCCTGTCGATCACGTACCGCAGCACCGTAACCGCTGCGGCTGCAAAGGTGGGCCTCAGGACCGCAAACGTCCGCCTTCGGGTGCTTCGCCCCCCTCTTCGGGGACGGTCCGGCGGCGCACGGCGAAGACGGTGGTGTCGTCGGCCGGGTGCCTGCTGCCGTGCCGCGGCGTGCCGTTCCGTAGAAGGCGGCCAGGCGGTCCGGTTCGGCGGTGCGGGGGTCGTCGGTGACGGCCCGGTCAGCTCCTCGGCGAGCCGGTGGGACGCCCCGGTGTGCCGTCCCGGGCCTCCACACCAGCATGGTCTCGTCGGCGGCCACCCGCACCCGCGGTCCCGCGGGCGGGCCGGGCGCGAGATCCCCGAAGCCGAGCGGCAGGCCGCGTACCCCCGGCCCGGGCCGCCGGCGGCGGCCCGGGCCCGAAGAGACGACGGCGTCCACCGCCTCCCGGTCGTCCTCGGGGAAGCCGAGCAGGACGGCCGTGGCGGTGGGGATCCCCGGATCCCCCCTCCTCAAGCGAAGCCAAAAACTTGAGGGAGGCCACCGTCCGCCCGGCCCGGCGCCGCCGTGTGCCCGCGGCCCGGCCCATCCGCGCCCCGCCGACTTGCCAGCGGGTCCGCGCCGGTGTGCGCTGGTAGGCAGGGGCAGGGAGAGAGAGGAGAGCTCTCATGGCTCATGCGGCACCCGCCTCACGCAAGGTGACCACGCGACGCCGTACACCCGATGTCTTCAGCCCGCGCACCCACGCGATGGCGAAACTCGCGGTACCCGTCGTCCTCGGGCTCGTCTACGGCTACTGGGCCGCGGCCAACCGGCGCGACGCCGGGCCCATCACGGGCTGGAACCTGCTGTTCGGCTTCCTCACCGCGCTCGTGTTCGCCGTGTTGTACGCCGCCGTGCGGGAAGTCGCCCCACGGCTGCGGCGCGAACCGCACGCCCTGCTCTGGTTCGCCTTCACCGGCTGCGCGATCGGCTTCCTCTGCAGCCAGACCGGCGAGTCCGTACTGCGGTCCACCGGGCTGGGGCTGGTGGTCGGGGCGGGCGTCCTCGTGACGCTGTTCTACCGCTACTACACACACGAGGACGCCGCCGGCCGACGCGTCGACTGACGACGTACCCGTGCGCCACGTTCGGCTTGGCACGCAGGGCCGAATGCAGTCACGCCGCTCGCGGGCCGGGCCCCTGGCGCCTTGCCTGGAAGCGTGTCAGAGCGCGACCGGGCGCCCGTACCCGAGCAGGCGCCCCTACGACCGCGGAACGCCCTGTCGGCCGTTCTGCTGGCCCTCGCGTGCCTGCTCGTGCCGTTCGGGACGCTCGCCTCCTGGGCGGCGCACGGGCTGACCGACACCGGCCGCTACGTCCGTACGATGGCGCCGCTCGCCGCCGACCCGGACGTGCAGCGCGCGGTCGCGGACGCCGTCGGGGACGGCATCATGCGGGAGGCCGGGCACGAGCTCGACACCGGTCCGCTGCGCGGCACGGTCGGGCCCTTCGTGCACGACGCGGTGCGCTCGTTCACCCGGACCGAAGCGTTCCGCACGGGCTGGGACGCGGCGAACCACGCCGTCCACGTCGCCGTGCTGCGCGCCCTGCGCGACGACGGCACCCGCGCCACCGAGGTCACCGTCGACCTCGCGCCGGTCGTCGCCCGGGTCAAACGCCAACTCACCGACGACCACGTGCCGTTCGCCCACCGCATCCCGGTCCCGCACGCCCGGGTCCCGGTGCTCCCGGCCGACGACGCGGACCGACTGCGCAGGGGGTACCACGTGCTGGACACCGCCGCCTTCTGGCTGCCGCTCGCCGCCGCCGTGTGCGCCGTGGCCGGGATCGCCCTCGCCGCGTGCCGCCGCCGCGCGGTCACCGCGCTCGGCCTCGGCACGGCGCTGGGCGGCGCCCTGCTCGTCCTGGCCGTCGCGATCGGCCGCCACCTCACCCTCGCCGACCTGCCCGACACGCTCCACCGCCCGGCCGCCGGCGCGGTCTACGACGCCCTGACGGGCACCCTGGTGACGGTGTCCTGGCTGCTGTTCGCCCTCGGCCTGACGGTGGCGCTCGGCTCGTGGCTCACGGGCCGCTACGGTCCCCGGCTCGCCTCGCGGCGACGTGCGCGAGCGTCCGCAGCGCCCGCCGCAGATCCGCCTCCGGAGCCGACGCGAGCCCGAGCCTGACGGCGTCGGGCGTGTGTCCGGGGGCGACGGCGAAGGCGGGGCCGGGCGTGACGGCGATGCCGTGCGCGGCGGCGGCGGCCGTGAAGGTGTCCGCGCGCCAGGGGGCGGGCAGCTCCCACCAGGCGAAGTAGGCGCGCGGATCGGACCGTACGGCGAAGCCCGCGAGCTCCTCGGCGAGGATCCGCTGCCTGCGCGCCGCGTCCGCCCGCTTGGCCGCCACCAGCCGCGCCACGGTCCCCTCCCCGGCCCACCGCACGGCCGCCTCCAGCGCGAACCGCCCCGCACTCCACCCGCCCGACCGCACGGCATCGGCCACGGCCCCGGCCCGGTGCGGCGGCACGACGAGGAAACCGACGGTGAGGCCCGGCGCGACCCGCTTGGAGAGACCGTCGACGACGTGGGTGAGGGCGGGGGCGTGAGCGGCGAGCGGATCGCCCGGCTCGTGCAGGAAGGACCAGATGCGGTCCTCCACCACCGGCAGGTTCAGGTCGTGGACCAGCCGGGCGAGTTGCAGCAGTCGAGGGCGAGTCGTCGTCAGTGACGTCGGGTTGTGCAGCGTCGGCTGCACGTACAGGGCGGACAGCGGCGCCGTACGGTGCGCGGCGGCGACGGCCTCCGGGAGCAGCCCTGCCGCGTCACCGGCAAGCGGCACCAGGGTGATGCCCAGCCGCGCCGCGATCTGCTTGACCAGCGGATACGTCAGCTGCTCCACGCCGACCCGGCCGCCCGGCCGGACCAGGGAGGCCAGCGCGGCGGCGATGGCCTGCCGTGCGTTGCCGGTGAACAGCAGCCGGTCCGGGGCGGGGCGCCAGCCCGGGGTGGCGAGGAGAGTGGCCGCGGCCTCCCGGGCGGGCTCGGTTCCTGTGGCGGCGGCCGGCAGCAGCGCCTCGGCCAGCACGTCGGGACGCAGCAGCGGCGCGAGAACGGGGGCGAGGAGCTCCGGCTGTCCTGGCGCGCTGGGGTAGTTGAGCTCCAGGTTGACCGGGGCGTCGGCCGGGCCGGGCTCGGCGAGCGCCCGCCCCGTCGGCCCGTCCGGGGTGGCCCGTACGAAGGTGCCGCGCCCGACCTCGCCGACGACCAGCCCGCGCCGTACGAGTTCGCCGTACACCCGCCCTGCCGTCGACGAGGCGATGCCCCGGCGCCGGGCGAACGCCCGCTGCGGCGGCAGCCGTTGGCCGGGCTTCAGCCGCCCGCTGGCGATGTCGTCGGCGATCCTGTCGGCGATACGGCGGTAGTCACCCATCGGTCTCCCCCTTGGATTGCACCGAGAGCAAAGATCTTATTGCACTGAGTAGTTGGGGCGGCCTAGGGTCACCACATGGCACCCTTCCTCGCATACGAGGACAAAGGCCCCGTAACCCCACGGCAGCCCCATGTCCCCCTCGTCCCTCTGGTTCTCGTCCACGGCCACCCCTTCGACCGCACGATGTGGGCCCCGCAGCTCGGCACGTTCTCGGCGGCCCGCCGCGTCATCGCCCCCGACCTGCGCGGCTACGGCGCCTCCCCGACCACCCCGGCCGTCACGGACTTCTCGCAGTTCGCCCGGGACATCGAGGCCCTGCTCGACGAGCTGGAGGTGGAGTCCTTCGTCCTCGCCGGGCTGTCCATGGGCGGCCAGATCGCGATGGACTGCTACCGCCTGTTCCCCGGCCGCGTCCGGGGCCTGGTCCTCGCGGACACCTTCCCGGCGGCGGAGACCCCGGAGGGCGTCCGCACCCGTGACGCCATGGCGGATCGTCTCCTGCGCGAGGGCATGCGCGGCTACGCCGACGAGGTCCTGGAGCGGATGGTCGCCCCGTACGCCCCCGCCGAGGTCAAGGCGCACGTCCACCGCATGATGACGGCCACCTCCCCCGAGGGCGCCGCCGCGGCCCTGCGCGCCCGCGCCCGGCGCCCCGACTACGCCGCCCTGCTGACCCGCGTGTCCGTCCCGGCCCTGGTCGTCGTGGGAGCCGACGACACCTACACCCCGGTCTCCGACGCCCGGGCCATGCACGCTGCCCTCCCGGACTCGGTCCTGCACGTGATCGAGGGCACGGCCCACATGCCGAACCTCGAACGCCCCGAGGAGTTCGACAGGGCACTGGGAGAATTCCTGGCCCGCGTCGATGCCCGGCCCCAGGGCGCCGGTCGGCAGCAACCTTCCGCCGCCCCACCCCGTCTTTGAGGGAGGATTCGGGCATCCCACCCCCGCGAACGGAAGGCCGGGCCTTGGACACCGCCGCTGCCGAGTGGACCGCCACCGACGGGCCGGAACACCGTCCGCCCGGACGGCGGTTCGGCGCCTGGTGCGCCGCCCTGCTGTTCGCCGCGGTCAGTGCGGTGATCGGCTTCCGGACCGCCGACAGCGACGGCATCACGCCCGTCCCGCAGGTCCTCGCCTTCCTCCCCTGGCTGCTCGCCCCCACCGGCCTGGCGCTGCTGCTCACCCTGCTGTCCCGGTGGTGGCTCGGGGCGGTCTGGGGAGTGGTCCTGCTCGGCCTGCTGGCCTGGTTCATCGAGCCGTACGGCAAGGTGGGCGACCCCGTCGGCCGCCCGGTCGCCGACGTGCGCGTGTTGACCTCGAACGTCGAGTTCGGGCAGGGCACCGGGTCCCTGGTCGCCGCCGTCCGCCGCGAGAAACCGGACATCGTCTTCGTACAGGAATGCGAATACGAGTGTGACGCGCGGCTGAAGGACGACCTCTCCCAGGACTACCCGCACCGCCGGGCCGTCGAGGGCGGCGGCTCCGAGGGCTCCGTCATCCTCAGCCGCTTCCCGCTGCGCCCCACCGACGGCGTCCCCGGCACCATGGGCATGCCCGGGGCGATCGCCGACGTCGACGGGCATCCCGTACGACTCCAGCTCGCCCACCCCATGCCCCCGCTGCCCGGCCAGCTGGACCTCTGGCGCACGGAGCTGGACGCCCTGCGCGACGCGGCCACCGCCGACCCCGGCACCCCCCTGGTCCTGGCCGGCGACTTCAACGCCTCCCAGGACCACGCCGCCTTCCGCCGCATCCTCGACACCGGCCTGAGCGACGCCGCCCGCCTGGACGACGCCGACCGCACGGCCACCTGGCCGGCCGTGACGGCCCCGACGTTCGGCACGCAGATCGACCACGTCCTGGTGTCGAAGGACTTCGCGGCCGGCCGCACGCACATCCTGGACGTGGCCGACACGGATCACCGGGCGGTGGTGACGGACCTGACGCTGCACTCAGGTCGGTGAGAGGGGAAGGGGGACGCCGGACAGGCGCCCCCCATGAGTCACTCTCCTGAGTCGCTCTCCGGTCAGACGCCGATGTCGCAGCCGTCGGCACGCCACACGGCCACGACGGCCGGCCGGACGTACGTCCCGGGCCCGTCGGGCCAGGTGCTGGCGGGCTTCTCCACGGACGCGCCGTCGATCTCGCCCGGGTGCTGCACGGCGACCAGGACGCGCCGGTCCTGGATGATCGGACCGCAGGTCTCGGCGCCCTTCGGCACGGTCAGGAACTGCTTCAGCTCACCACGCCGCTCACCCCGGGTCGCCACGCCGAACAGGCCGTCGTGGGAGCCGAGCTGGGCGCCGTCGGTGGAGATCCACAGGTTGCCGTAGGGGTCGAAGGCGACGTTGTCCGGGCAGGAGATCGGACTGACGCCGTCCTTCGGGAACCCGGCGAAGTAGGTCGCCGGGTCGTCCGGGTCACCGGCGACGAGGAACAGCGACCAGGCGAACCTGGTGCTCTCGGGCCGGTTCCAGCGCTCGGTGAGCTCCAGGACGTGCCCGTGCTTGTTGGCGTTGCGCGGATTGGCCTCGTCCGCCTTGGCGTTGGCGCCGACACCACGGTTGCTGTTGTTGGTCAGGGCGACGTACACCTTGCCGGTGACCGGATTGGGCTCGATGTCCTCGGGCCGGTCCATCTTGGTGGCCCCCACCTTGTCACCGGCGAGCCGCGTGAAGACGAACACCTCGTCGGCGCTCATCCCGTCCACGTGCGAGACGGCGCCCTCGGCGGTCGCGGTGGCCAGCGGAATCCACTCGCCGCTCCCGTCGAACTCACCGTCGTTCGGCAGCTTGCCCGTGCCGTCGATCTCGATGGCGGGGGAGTCACCGGTGAGCTTGGCGACGTACAGCGTGCCCTCGTCGAGGAGGGAGAGGTTGTGCTCGCGGACGGCACGGGAGGTGCCCTTCCTCATCCGCTTGCTGCTGACGAACTTGTAGAAGTAGTCGAAGCGCTCGTCGTCGCCGGAGTAGGCGACCGGGCGGCCGTCGGCGGTCAGGCGGATGGTCGCGCCCTCGTGCTTGAAACGGCCGAGCGCGGTGTGCTTGCGAGGCGTCGAGGTCGGGTCGTACGGGTCGAGCTCGACGACGTACCCGAAGCGGTGCACCTCGTTCGGCTCCTGGGCGACGTCGAACCGCTTGTCGAAGCGTTCCCACTTGCGCTCGCTGGCGCCGGTCCCGATGCCGTACCGCTTGTCCGTCGCCCTGCTGCTGTTGGCGAAGTACTGGTTGAAGTTCTCCTCGCCGTGGAGGGTGGTCCCCCAGGGCGTGGTGCCGCCCGCGCAGTTGTTGAGGGTGCCGAGGACCTTCGTGCCGGTCGGGTCGGCGGAGGTCTTCAGCAGGTCCGACCCGGCGGCGGGCCCGGTGAGCCGGAACTCGGTGGTGGCGGTGACGCGCCGGTTCAGCTGATGCCGCGGAACGGCGGTGAGCTTCCCGGTCTTCCGGTCTCCCTCCACGACGACGGCGGACAGCCCGTGCGCGGCCCAGGCGATCTCAGCCTGCTCACGGGTGGGGTTGGCGGAGTCGTACCCCCGGAACATGAGCACCTCATCGGTGTACTCATGGTTGGCGACGAGCAGCTGCCGGCCGCGCTCGCCCGGCAGCGGAAGGAGCGCGAGGAAGTCGCAGTTGTACCCGAACTGCCCGGCCTGCGCCTTGGCGGTCTGCTTCTCCGGGTCGAAGGCGGGCGCACCGCGCAGGATGGGCTCGCCCCAGCGGATGACGACGTTCTGCCGGTACCCCTCCGGCACGGTCACGGCGTCGGCGGTGTTGGGCGCGACGGCCGCGAAGCGCAGCCCGCGCGCACCCTTGTGTTTACGCCGAGCGGCCTCGGTGTCGGTGCCGGCCGGTGCGGCGTCCGCCGGGACGGCGCCGGCCTGCGGAGCCTGCGCGACACCCACGGCCCCCGCGCCCGCGGCAGCCACGGTCACGACAGCCGCGGCCCGCATCATCGACCGGCGGCTGAGCGCACCGGCGATCACATCACCGACGTACTCGTTGGAGCTGGTGTTGGGCACCTCGTGGAAGCAGGCGTCACCACACCGGTAACGACAGGTCATGGCGGACCGGCCGCCAGGGTGTGAACCGGACGGCGTTCCGATCAGCGGCAGCAGCTTTCGCACTTTGCTCTCTCCTTGGATGCCCATGGTGTCAGCGTGACCGTAGGGGCACATATGTGCGGCAGCCGGGCGCCAGGGTGAACAGCGAGTGAACCTGCGGCAGCCTTACGGCAGTTACGACGATTCAGCACGGCGACACCTCCGCAGGCCGGATGCCCCCCTTGACAGGGTGAGCCTCTCATCCCCGACCCTGCCCAAGATCACCCAGGAGGGCCGCTAACCTTACGTGTCCGTCCTGGCCAGGGATTGACGGGCTTCAACTCACGCGAAGGGTTGCGCGCACATGGGCATTCTCACTCTCTTGCGGAACGCGTTCGGACGGTCACGCAAGTCACGGACCGCCGAGGCGGAGGGTGCGGCGCAGACCACGACGACCCCGGCGGACACGCCTCCCCAGGAATCACCGGCGTCCGGGACCCCCACGCCCGCCGCGGCGGACCCGAAGGTCCCGTCCCCCTCCCCGGAACCGACCCCCGGCCCGACAGCCGACGTCCCGGACCCCCGCAACGAACACGACCTCGTGTCCTTGATCTTCGACAATGTGACGGTGCCGAAGCCTGCGCGGTCGGCGGAGGGGGAGCCGTCGGTTGCGGAGCAGCCGGGGGCTGTGGAGAAGCGGGGGGCGGAGGAGAAGCCGGCGGTCGCCGAGCAGCCCGAGACTGAGGAGAAGCCGGCGGTCGCGGAGCAGCCGGTCGTCCCGGAGGAACCGGCGGTCGCGGAGAAGCCGGCGGCGGTGGCGCCGGAGGCCGATGCTGAGGCGGAGGCCAAGCCGGCGGTGAAGGAGCCGACGGAGGCGACCCCTGCGGAGAAGCCGGCCGTCGCCGATGCCCAGGAACCCGAGGAGCACGAGTCGTCGTCGCCCCCGGCGCCCGCAGCACCGAAGAAGCCGGAGGACAAGGCCCAGGCCGAGCCCACGGCCGAGGCCGAGGCCGACGCACCGCCGCCCCCGTCGGCCACCGACACGAAGCCGGAACCCGAGCCCGAGGCGGAGCCGAAGGCCAAGGCCGTGGACGCCCCCGCGGCCACCGACGGCGAATCCGCCCCACAGGGGCCACCCGCACCCGACAACGAAACCAGCACGGGCGGTGCGGGTGGGAACGACGACACGGCCGAAGCCGCAGGCGAGGCCGAGCCGACGACCGAGTCAGACGCGACGCCCGAGGCGGAGCCGACGGTCAAGGCCATGGACACCCCCGCGGCCACCGACGGCGAATCCGCCCCACAGGGGCCACCCGCACCCGCCAACGAAACCAGCACGGGCGGTGCGGGTGGGAACGACGACACGGCCGAAGCCGAAGGCGAGGCCGAGCCGGACTCCACCCCCGCCGTCCCCCTCACCCGCATCAAAACCCACGCAGCCACCCTCACCACCGCCTACAAGGCCGCCACCACCACCCTCAAGAAGCACAACCTCACCGGCACCCGAGCCAAGGTCTACCTCGTCCTCGACCGCTCCGCCTCCATGCGCCCGTACTACAAGGACGGCTCCGCCCAGGCCCTCGCCGAACAAACCCTCGCCCTCGCCGCCCACCTCGACCCCGAGGCCACCGTCCCGGTCTTCTTCTTCTCCACCGAACTCGACGGCACCGGCGAAATCACCCTCACCGACCACGAGAACAAGATCGACGACCTGCACGCCGGCCTCGGCCGCATGGGCCGCACCAGCTACCACGCAGCCGTCGAAGCGGTCCTCGCCCACCACGGCAAGGAAGCGACTCCCGACACCCCGGCCCTGGTGGTCTTCCAGACGGACGGCGCCCCCGACGCCAAGACCCCCGCCACCCAGTCCCTCACCGAGGCCGCCAAGACCCACCCCGCCGTCTTCTTCTCCTTCGTCGCCTTCGGCGCCCCGGAGAACAAGGCCTTCGACTACCTCCGCAAGCTCAAGACCCCCAACACCTCCCACTTCCTCGCCGGCGAAACCCCCCGAGAGCTCACGGACAAGGAGCTCTACGAGGGCGTACTGGCGAACTGGCGCCCGTAGCACCCGCCCCGCCCGCAGAACCCCCCGGGGGGACGTGGACAGAGCCCCTGTCCACGTCCACCCCCCGAAACGCGTGTGAGTCGATCTTCAGCGGACCAGTAGGATTTCGACCATGGCGGCCACTGGATCCGAGAAGCAGGGGGCGAAGGCGTACTACGTCTCGACCCCCATTTACTACGTCAACGACGCTCCTCACCTGGGCCACGCCTACACGACCGTCGCAGGCGACGTGCTCACCCGCTGGCACCGCCAGCGCGGCGAGAAGGTGTGGTACCTCACCGGCACGGACGAGCACGGTCAAAAGATCATGCGCACGGCCGAAGCCAACGGGGTCACCCCCCAGGCGTGGGCCGACAAGCTCGTCACCGAAGCGTGGAAGCCTCTCTGGGAACACCTGGAGATCGCGAACGACGACTTCATCCGCACCACGCAGAAGCGGCACACGGACCGCGTCCAGGAGTTCGTCCAGGACCTGTACGACAAGGGCGAGATCTACAAGGGCGGCTACGAGGGCCCGTACTGCGTCGGCTGCGAGGAGTACAAGCTGCCCGGCGAGCTGCTCGACGGCGAGGGCGAGTACGCGGGCCAGAAGCTCTGCCCGATTCACAAGAAGCCGGTCGAGATCCTCAGCGAGGAGAACTACTTCTTCAAGCTGAGCGAGTACGGCGAGAAGCTCCTCGCCCACTACGAGGCGAACCCCGGCTTCATCCAGCCCGAGTCCGCGCGCAACGAGGTCGTGAACTTCGTACGGCAGGGCCTGCAGGACCTCTCCATCTCGCGCTCGACGTTCGACTGGGGCATCCCGATCCCGTGGGACGACAAGCACGTGATCTACGTCTGGGTCGACGCCCTGCTGAACTACGCCACGGCGGTCGGATACAACGAGAACCAGGCCAAGTTCGAGGAGACCTTCCCGGCCGACGTCCACCTGGTCGGCAAGGACATCCTCCGCTTCCACGCGGTGATCTGGCCGGCGATGCTGATGGCGCAGGGCCTCCCGCTGCCCGGGAAGATCGCGGCCAACGGCTGGCTGATGGTCGGCGGCGAGAAGATGTCGAAGTCGAACCTGACCGGCATCAAGCCGCAGGACCTGACCTCGCACTTCGGCGTGGACGCCTACCGCTGGTACTTCCTGCGCGCGATCGCCTTCGGCCAGGACGGATCCTTCTCCTGGGAGGACTTCTCCGCCCGCTACACCAGCGAGCTGGCGAACGACTACGGCAACCTGGCGTCCCGCGTCGCGGCGATGGTCGGCAAGTACTTCGGCGGCACGCTGCCCGAGGCCACGGCGGCCGGCGAGGCGGAGCAGGCGATCCACGAGGGCCTGGCGAAGGCGGTCACGGAGGCGGACCGCCGCATCGGCGAGGACCTGGACTTCCAGGGCGGCATCCTGGCGATCTTCGACTTCGTCAAGCAGGTCAACGGCTACATCACGGAGCAGGAGCCGTGGAAGGTCGCCAAGGACACGTCGGACGAGGGCAAGGCCCGCCTGGCGACGATCCTCTACACGGCCGCGGAGTCCCTCCGCGCGGTGGCGGTCCTCCTCAACCCGGTCATGCCGGAGACCTCCCAGAAGCTCTGGGACTCGCTCGGCGCGACGGCCTCCCTCGGCGCCCTCGCGGACCAGAAGATCGGCGAGGCCGGCGAGTGGGGCAGGCTCCCCGTCGGCACGACGGTCACCAAGGGCGCGGTCCTCTTCCCGCGCCTGGAGGAGAATCCGACGGCGTAACAGACCGCGTAACGGGCGTAACACGCTCGCTACAGCACGGGGCCCGGGAGAACGAGAACCTTCTCCCGGGCCCCGTGCTTTGCGAAGATCGCGTGAGGGCGGCCACCCGGCCGCCGCCACACACCCGGGGGCTCCCATGGCACTGTTCGGCAACGCGCACACCGTCGACCCGGCATCGGCCCAGCAGGACTACGCCCGCCTCCTCGGCCACGGCGAACAGGTCCACGCCGCGTTCCTCCTCATCCGCGACACCATCCTCTTCACCGACCGCCGCCTGATCCTGATCGACAAGCAGGGCATCACCGGCAAGAAGGTGGAGTACCACTCCGTCCCCTACCGCAGCATCACCCACTTCGCGGTGGAAACGGCCGGCACCTTCGACCTCGACGCCGAACTCAAGATCTGGATCTCCGGCACCCCGACCCCCATCGAGAAGACCTTCACCAAGGGCGTCGACATCTACGAGGTCCAGGCGATCCTGACCCAGTTCGTGGCTCGATGAGCGCGCCGTGCGCGGTAGGCCGAAACGCATCCCGGGCACGGCGCCTGCCGGAGCGAGGCTGCCTCGCTCTCTCAGGACGAACCTGATCAGGGCCCGAAGGGGTGACCGCCGCCCAAGCCCTGAACACGCCGTTCTTTGTCGCCCTAGGCATCGCCCATGGACCCGGAGACCGAGGCGGACCTCGTGAAGGCAATCCAGGTCACCGTGCTGGAGACGCGCCTGGGAGTACACCCGATCAAGTCCGTACACGGTCTCAGCGTCTTCCTCAGAGAGCTCAGCCAACGCGGCTCCCTGTCCCTCGATGAGCTGACCGAGAACCGCGCCAGGCTGGGCGGCTGGACCGACGAGCATGCGAAGGGCTGGGCCAAGGGTTACGCCGAGGGCTGTGCCACCGCGATCCTGCGCGTCCTGGAGCAGCGCGGCGTCTCCGTCCCCGACGAAATCGACGGCTTTCTGACCACCCGCAGTGACCTCAAAGCCCTCACCGATTGGTTGGACCTCGCCCTCGCCGTCACGGACGCCAAGGACCTGTTCACGTCACGGCCCGAGTGAGCCAGAGTCCTCCGCGCTCAGCGCACAGCCGTCGCACCCCCAACCGCCGTTCGATCGCCGGAGCCCGCCTTGGGCCCCCGGCTCGTGTGTCGCACGAACGCCACCCCCAAAACCGCCAGGATCGACGCCGCCGACAGCGTGTACAGCCCCCCGTTCGTGCTGCCCGTCGTGTCCTTCAGATATCCGAACAGCGTCGGCGACACGAACCCGCCCAGGTTTCCGATGGAGTTGACCAGGGCAAGACCCGGCGCGGCGATCTTCAGGTCGAGGCCCGACTGGGCCATCGGCCAGAACAGCGTGGCCGCGCACTTGCCGCCGACCGCGGCGAGCGTGAGGGCGGCGAGGCCGAACCAGGGGGACCCGAGCGTGGCGAGGAACGTGCCGATCGCGGACAGGACCAGGGCGATCGCCAGGTAGGGGCGACGGTCCGGGGCCCGGTCGGTGAAGTGGCTCATCGTGTACATCGCGATGACCGCGCAGATCCAGGGGATCGCCGACAGCAGGCCGATCTGGAAGGGGGACAGTCCGCCGATCTCCTCCACCAGACTCGGCAGCCAGAACGTGATCGCGTAGCCGGTCAGCGCCATCGCGAAGAAGACCGCGGTCAGAACGGCGACCTGGGGATGGAAGATCAGCTTCATCCGCGATACCGACGGCGCCCGGTCACGCGCCTCCTTGTCCCGCGCCACCGCCTCGCTCAGCGCGTCCTTCTCCTCCCGCGTCAGCCACTTCGCGTCCTGGATCCGGGAGACGAGGAAGAACCCGGCGATGAAGCCGACCAGGATCGAGAAGGCACCCTCCAGGGCGAACATCCACCGCCAGCCCGCGATACCGCCCGCGCCGTGCAGCTCCAGCAGGGCGCCGGTGATCGGGCCGGTGACGATGTACGCCGTCGCCGAGCCGCCCAGGAAGATCGCACTGGCCCGGCCCCGACTGGAGTCCGGCAGCCACTGGGTGAAGTAGAGGAGCACACCGGGGAAGAAGCCGGCCTCCGCGACACCGAGCAGGAAGCGCAGGGCGTAGAACATCCACACGTTGTGGATGAAGCACATCGCCACGATCACCGCACCCCAGGTGATCATGATCCGGGTCAGCCAGACCCGGGCCCCCAACCGCTCCAGGAGCATGTTGCTCGGCACCTCGAACAGGGCGTACCCGATGAAGAACAGGCCCGCGCCGAGCCCGTAGGCGGTGGCGCTCACGCCGACATCGGCCCGCAGTTCGTTCTGGACGAAGCCCACGTTCGTCCGGTCCATCTGGTTGACCAGCAGCATCAGGACCAGGATCGGCAGCATGCGGCGCAGGAATTTGCCGACCGCACGCTGCTCTGCCTCGGGTATGTCTGTCGCGGTGTCTGACATCGTTGTCTCCCTCGATGTGCACATACATGAACAGCAGTCACGTACGCGTTGTCGAAGGGACTTTATGGAGGCCCACGTTCCGGGTCAACGGGTTGAGCAGATGTACATGTATGTGAACGCGGACGGGAAGCCGACGCACCTGGATGCAAAAGTGGCTCGGAACCGACGACGGTTCCGAGCCACCCACAGTCACCTATGACTTCTCCAAAAGGCCTACTTCGGCTGCGGCTTGCGCACCGACAGGTGCAGCTCCTTCAGCCGCGCCTCCTCCAGCTCCGTCGGCGCGCCCATCATCAGATCCTGGGCGTTGCCGTTGAGCGGGAAGGCGATGGTCTCGCGGATGTTCGGCTCGTCGGCGAGCAGCATGACGATGCGGTCGACGCCCGGGGCGATACCGCCGTGCGGCGGGGCGCCGAAGCGGAAGGCGCGCAGCATGCCTGCGAACTTCTCCTCGACGGTCTCGCGGTCGTACCCGGCGATCTCGAAGGCCTTGAGCATGATCTCGGGCTCGTGGTTCCGGATCGCGCCGGAGGACAGCTCGACGCCGTTGCAGACGATGTCGTACTGCCAGCCGAGGATGTCCAGCGGGTCCTGGGTCTCCAAGGCCTCCAGGCCGCCCTGCGGCATGGAGAAGGGGTTGTGCGAGAAGTCGATCGCGCCGGTCTCCTCGTCCTTCTCGTACATCGGGAAGTCGACGATCCAGCAGAAGCGGAAGACGTTCTCCTCGAAGTGCCCGGCACGCTTGGCGGCTTCCACCCGCACGGCGCCCATGATCTTGGAGACCTCGTCGAACTCGCCCGCCCCGAAGAACACCGCGTGGCCGGCCGCCAGCGACAGGCGCTTGGTCAGCTCGGCGACGTTCTCCTCGGTGAGGAACTTCGCGATCGGGCCGGACAGCGAGCCGTCCTCGGCGACCCGGACCCAGGCCAGGCCCTTGGCGCCCTGCGAGACGGCGTAGTCGCCGAGCTGGTCGAAGAACTTGCGGGGCTGCGCGGAGACGTCCGGCACCGGCAGGGCGCGGACGTGCTTGCCGGCGAAGGCCTTGAACTCCGAGCCCTCGAAGATGTCGGTGATGTCGACGAGTTCGAGCTGGGCGCGCAGGTCGGGCTTGTCGGAGCCGTACTTCAGCATCGCCTCGCGGAACGGGATCCGCGGGAACGGCGAGGTGACGTGGCGGCCGCCGCCGAACTCCTCGAACAGCTCGGTCATCAGCTTCTCGACGGGCTGGAAGACGTCCTCCTGCTCGACGAAGCTCATCTCGATGTCGAGCTGGTAGAACTCGCCCGGCGAGCGGTCGGCGCGCGCGTCCTCGTCACGGAAGCAGGGCGCGATCTGGAAGTAGCGGTCGAAGCCGGAGATCATCAGCAGCTGCTTGAACTGCTGGGGCGCCTGGGGAAGGGCGTAGAACTTGCCCGGGTGCAGGCGGGACGGGACGACGAAGTCGCGGGCGCCCTCGGGGGAGGTCGCGGACAGGATCGGCGTCGCCATCTCGTTGAAGCCGAGGGCCGTCATCTTGTGCCGGATCGCCGAGATGACCGCCGTGCGCAGCATGATGTTGCGGTGCATGCGCTCGCGGCGCAGGTCCAGGAAGCGGTACTCCAGGCGCCGCTCCTCGTTGACCCCGTCCTCGGTGTTGATCGTGAACGGCAGCGGGGCGGCCGCGCCGAGCAGCTCGACCTCGCCGACCTCGACCTCGACCTCACCGGTCGGCAGCTCGGGGTTGATGTTCTCGGCGCCGCGGGAGACGACCTTGCCGTCGACGCGGACGGTCGACTCCTTGGAGAGCTTGTCGAGGGCCTCGTAGGCGGGGGTGCCGGGACGGGCCACGAGCTGCGTGATGCCGTAGTGGTCGCGCAGATCGATGAAGAGGATGCCGCCCAGGTCGCGCCGATTGTGCAGCCAGCCACTCAGCCGGACGTCGGTGCCGACGTCAGAGGCGCGGAGCTCGCCGCAGGTGTGGGACCTGTACCGATGCATCGTCGTTCATCCAGTCTTCGCTGATCGGGGTCTGTGTTTCACGTGAAACTGGTCCCCAGCGTACCGGCCAGGCGAAGATCGGCTCTCCTCAGTTAACGATCGAGCACACTTCCGTCTTCGCGTGGCAGTGTTCGATCGCCTCTTCTTAAAGTAGGTCAATGCGCACTGGCGAGCCCCTGCCCGCCGTGGGGGAGGCTCTCGCAGCCCTCGCGACCGGCCTATGGCACTGGGACACCGCCACCGGGCTGGTCACGGTCGACGCCGAGGCGGCACGGTTGCTCGGGCTGCCCGCCGAACAGGTCAGCCTTACGGAGGCCCAGGCCCGGGCCCGGCTGCACCCGGTCGACTGGAACGAGATCACCGGTGTGATCCAGCTCGCCGTCGCCGAGGGCACCCTCGCGGAGGTACGGATCCGGATCATGGACGAGCAGGGCCGCATCGTCCGGATCGTCCGCAGCCGCTCCAAGCCGTCCTTCGACCGGGCCCGCAAGGCGTACCGGCTGATCGGCACCCTCCAGGAGGTCACCGAGCCCACGCCGGGCACCCCGGCCGGGCGCAGCGCGGTCACCGGCGACTGGCGGCGCTCCCGGGAGGCGTTCCTGCTCGATGCGGGCCGGGCGCTGGCCGAGGCGCGCTCCACGCAGGAGGTCCTGCGGGTCACGGCCAATCTGTCGATGCCCGGCTTCTCGCCGGACGGGCTTGCGATGTTCGGCGTGGAGGGCGACCGGCTGACGATCATCGGGCACCACGGGCAGCAGCAGGGCGACGACAGCCCGTTCTCCGACATGCCGCTGGACACGGACTACCCGGCCGCCGAGGTCGTGCGGACCGGCCGGGCGGTGTACCTGTCCACCCCCGAGCAGTACAAGGCCCGCTACCCGCTGACCTGGCCGCTCGCCGAGCGCTTCGGCCGGAGGTCCTGGGCGTTCCTGCCGCTGACCGTGGCCGGCCGCACGATGGGCGCGTGGATGGCGGCCTTCGCCTACCCGGTCGCCTTCACACCGGACGAGCGGTCCGTGCTGGCCACCGTGGCGCGGATGCTGGCACAGGCGCTGACCCGGGCGGGCGTGGCCGAGAGCGAGCGGGCGCTGACCGACGGGCTCCAGCGCACGATGCTGCCGAGGCTCGGCCCGCAGCGCATCCCGGGCATGAGCGTCGCCGCCCGCTACGTCCCCACCGGCGGCGGCCTCCAGGTCGGCGGTGACTGGTACGACGTGATTCCGCTGCCCAGCGGACGGTTCGCGCTGGTCATCGGTGACGTCCAGGGCCATGACGTGCGGGCGGCGGGCCTGATGGGCCAGCTCCGCATCGCCCTGCGCGCGTATGCCTCGGAGGGCCACCGCCCCGACGCCGTCCTCTCCCGCGCCTCCCGCTTCCTGCACGGCATCAGCGACGAGGACCCAGCCGACCCGCGCTTCGCGACCTGTGTGTACGTCGAGGTCGATCCGGCGACCGGCGTGCTGGACATCGCCCGGGCCGGGCATCCGGACCCGGCGATCCGGATGGCCGACGGCACGGTGCTGACGCGGCCCACGTCGGGCGGGCTGCCGCTGGGCATCGACCCGGACGCCGACTACCCCACGACCCGGCTCGCCCTGGAGCCCGGCGAGACCATGCTGATCTGCACGGACGGCCTGATCGAGACCGGCGGCCACGACCTGGACTCCGGCTGGCGGCGGCTGCGCGCGATCCTGGAGGACCACAAGGGCGATCTGGAGGAACTCGCCGACACCCTGGTGCAGGCCGTGCACGGGCCGTCGTCGCACCACACCACCGGCTCGCTGGCCGACCGTCGCGAGGACGACATCGCGCTGCTTCTGCTGTGCCGGGAGGGCGAGGGCTGCGGCTGCGGCGACACCGTGCTCGTGCGGGCCCCCGTGCGGCGCACGGTGCTGACGGTCGCGCAGGCCGAGCCCGAGCGGGTCGCGGTGGCCCGGCAGCAACTGCGCGAGCTGCTGCACGACTGGTCCTCCCCCGACCAGGTCGACTCGGCGGTGCTGCTGCTGTCCGAGATGCTGACGAACGTCCTCGTGCACACCGACTCCGACGCGCTGCTGGTCGCCGAGATCACCGGCGGAGTGGGTGAGCGGCGGCTGCGGATCGAGGTCACCGACGCCGGCGACGACCTGCCGCACAAGCGCAGCCCCGGGGAGCTGGCGTCCTCCGGGCGTGGCCTGGTGCTGATGGAGCTGCTCGCGCACGCCTGGGGGGTGGACCCGCGCGGCGAGGGCAAGAGCATCTGGTTCGAGCTCTACGAGTCCGTGGACGGCTCGGGCGACGGGTCGTGGCAGCCGTAGCGGGTCACGACTCCCCGGACGCCGACGGCTCCTGGCTCTCGTAGCGGGTGCGGAGCTCCTGGAGGACGCCGAAGGCGGCGGCGGTGAGCGGCACGGCGAGCAGCATCCCGAGGACACCGGCCACCGACGCCCCGGCCGTGATCGCCACCATCACCACCGCCGGGTGCATCTGCACGGTCCGGCTCTGGATCACCGGCTGGAGCACGTGCCCCTCCAGCACCTGCACCGCGAGCACCACCCCGAGCACCCACAGCGCGATGACGAACCCCCGGTCGGCGAGCGCGACCAGCACGGCCACGGCTCCCGAGATGAAGGCGCCGAGGTAGGGGATGTAGGCGCCGACGAAGACCAGCGCCCCCAGCCCGGCCGCCCCGGGCACGTCGAGGACGAGCAGTCCGACGGTGATGCACAGCGCGTCGATGAGGGCGATGAAGGTGGTGCCGCGCATGAAGCCCTCGACGGCCTGGAAGGCCCGCCGCGCCATGGCCTCCAGGGTGTCGGCCGAGCCACTCGGCGACAGGGCCCGCAGCGTCCCGGCGGCCTTGTCGGAGTCGCGCAGGAAGAAGAAGACGAGCAGCAGCGCGAGCACGGCCATGGCGATGGTCTCGCCGACCACGCTGACCCCGCTGATCACACCGGAGGCAGCCGAGCCGCCGAACTTGCCGAGGAGCTCCCGGGCGTTGGAGGCCAGGTCCTCCAGCGAGGTCCCGGCCGCCCCGAAGTGCTCGGAGATGCCCCGCGCGGCCTGCTTGAGCGAGGCGACGATCTCGTCGCCCGTGTCGATGAGTGCGGCGACCACGATGTACACGGTCCCGCCGACCACGGCGACCACCGCGACACAGGTGAGCCCGGCCGCGACCGACCGCTGCACCCCTGCCCTCACCAGCCGCCGGTGCAGGGGCCCGAGCAGGGCCGTCCCGAGCAGCGCGAGCAGCACGGGCACGACGGCGGTCCGGAACTCGTCGCACAGCCGGATCCCGACGTAGACGACTCCGGACACGAGCAGGAGGAGCGCGCACCAGGCGGCGAGACGCCGGAGGGGGTCCGGGAGGAGCGGCCTGGGGCCGGAAGCGGTCGGGTCGGTGTCCTGCACGCCTCCACCCGACCATGCCCGGGGCGGGCCGTCCCGCCGGAAAGGCCCGCTCGGGTGACGGGGCGTCAGCGCCGCCGGCCCGGTCACCGGTTCAGGTCACCCGGCTGCTGAGGTGGTCACCAATGAGGGCTGCCCACCAGGTAGGTGATGCCCGCGAGGACGGCGAGAATCAGCGCCGGGATCGCCAGCCCCTTCGCGATCGAGGTCAGTGTGTGCGTACCGCTCGCCGCCTGTCTCGTGTACTGCTCCCGCCGTGCTCCCAGATCGTGCCGGGCGAACGCGCCGACGACCAGCGCCACCGCACCGGCGATCAGACACACGGTGAGCGGTGTGAGAGCTCCGTGCTCGCTGACGTTGTCCTCGACGTTGCCGTACACCCCATCGTCGCCCCGTTCCATGACGGCCACCACCGCCGCCTGGAGGGCCAGTACGAGCGTGACGACCGCCGTGACGGCGAGGGCGAGGGCGACACCGGCAAGGGCGGGAGCGCGTCGGGACGTGGACGACTGGTCCGTTCGCGTCTGGTGTGCAGTGGTCGGGGGCGGCGTCTTGGGTGGGGGCGGGATGCGCGGGGGCTCTACGATCGCCGTGTCCCGCTTGCCGTCCGAGCCATGCGTCGTCCTCGTGGAGCCGTCCGATGGCCCGCCTCCGGGCTCGTGTGCCGGGCCTACCACCGCCTCGACGTGGATCACTGACTCGTCGGCCACACCCTTCAGCACGATGTCACCGGACAGGTGCCCCTCGGCGGCCGTGTCGACGTGGACCTCCAGACCGCTCCCGGTCGGATCGACCCGCAGCCACGACTGTGTGGGCTGGGCCACGCAGTGACGGGCGAGCAGTGGGCCGTGCATGGTCACGGACCGCTTCCGGGGGGTCGATCCCTTCGGTATCAGGCCGAAGTCCAGGTGGTCAGGGGACGGTGTCAGGCGGATCTCGCTCAAGACGTCGGACGCCAGATCGGCGATCTGCTGGATGTCGTTGCGCGCGACCTCCTCCAAGTGCTGACGCGCTCCTTCCGCCACGGGCAGCTCCGTGTGCCGCAGTCGTCTGCGCAACTCCATCACGGCGCCCTGCCGTGTAAGGACGTCGTCGCTGTTCATGGCCGCCTGCAGGGAGGGCGGCGAGGGAATGGCGACGATCTTGATGCGGCCACGCCGACTGTGCGCCAGATGCAGCTCCCCGTGCAGCTCCGCCGCCTTTTTCGGCGTCTGATGGGGGTTCTGCTCCCGTACGTGCCTGTAGACATACTCATACAGGTCGTCGAGGGAGACTTTCCCGTCCACGTCGAGGTCGGCCTCGCCGGTCTCCAGGCCCTCGACCACTGCGTGCGTGAACACCGAAGGCCGCGGAGCGGAGTTCTCGGCGAGATGGTCGCCCTCGAAGGCGTACTCCATGGAGTCGGACGCGGTGATGACGGCCCAGCCCCGCCCGCTGACCGGCTCGTCCTTCGCGAACGACTCGAGGACGTTGACCTCTCCGGAAGCGCGCACAGACGACGAGCCCCGGGAGAAGGCGCCGCCGTAGCAGCAGTCGAGGAACAAGACGGTGCGGCCCGCCCGGGTGCCGGACATGCAGCCGCGGACGAACTGGGAGGCGACAGCCGTGGCGGCCAGCAGCGGGGGCTCGGTGTCGCTCGCGGCGAAGTACAGCTCGCCGGACTCGCTCTTGAGGCCGTGGCAGGAGAAGTGCAGCAGGAGCGTGTCGGCGCGGCTGCGGTCGTTGAAGAAGCCCTGGATGCGCCTGCGCATGAGGTCGGCCGATGCGTTGTGCACGACCTCCACCTCGAAGTCGCCGATCTGCGGGTCGCGCAGCACCCTCTCGAGGGCCGCGGCGTCCTGGGCAGGGGCCTTGAGCTTCTTGAGCCCCTGGTCGGCGTACCGTTCGTTGGCGATGATCAGCGCGTGTCTGGATTCCGTCATGGCTCGGCTCCAGCCGTGGAATGGCGCTGGAGGAAGATATTGAACGCCTCCGCGACCTGATCGTCGGTCGCCTCGGACACCTCCAAGACGTCGTCGCCCAGCCGCAGGTGCAAGGACGGGTGTGTGTCATGGCGCCGGCCCATCCACGACCGGATCACGGTCAGCACCTGGCTCAGGGCGGTTGCCGAGCTGCCCAGGGACACCAGGAGGGCACCGATCGCAGTGACGTCCACGGCCCGCGCTCCGGGAGGGGCCTCCCCGCAGGTGAGCGCCGTGACGTCGTCCACGTCGAGATCGAGCAGTTCCTCGCGCAGGTAGCCGGTCAGCTCCGCGACACGTTCGGCTTCCGCGTCCTCTTCGGTGAGGAGGATTTGCAGTTTGTTCTCCACCGGCTCAGCCCCTTGGTTCAGTTCGTGCTCGGTAGGGGCGGCGCAGAGTCGGACTATCGGTGGGCTCTACGTCATCATTTACAGTTTCTGCTGCTCAGAGGAAGGTGGCAAGTCGCCGACGATGGAATGAATTTCACGGTTCAACCATAAGGTTCGTCGTTCAACTCAAGATGGCTCATCGTCGGCAACGTCCATTGTTCCTAGGGCAATTCCTCAACCGCCGCGCAGACGCTCCGTGTTGGCTGCTGCGACGGGAGCGTCACCAGGTGCTCCCGGTGACAAGGGCGGGGACGGCGCCGTCTTCGGCCTTGTCGCGCGTGCACTCTTCAGCCCTCTGTGAATGGCTCTTCCCGGCAACTGGCCGCCCCCGTACAACCGTTCAAGCCGTAGCCCGACAACGGCGAAGCCCCGTCGCAGGCCTCTGCCGCCGCACAAGAGCCCCTACGCGACCGAAGCGGCCGGCAATCAGCCGTTGCCCTGATCCACAACCCACACGTCAGCCCCGTCTGCGCTGCAGACGGGGCTGTCGCATCGCGAGAGCCAAGGCCGGTGTCAGTCCTGCGGTCCGCTCGCGGTCATTCCGTGCACCGCCGGGACCGTCCCGAGCCGGCCCTTCTGGAAGTCCTCGAAGGCCTGCATGAGTTCTTCCTTGGTGTTCATCACGAACGGGCCGTAGTGGGCCATGGGCTCACGGATCGGCTGCCCGCCGAGCAGGACGACCTCCAGATCCGGCGTGTGGGAGTCCTGCTTCTCGTCCGCGCGGACGGTCAGCGAGGATCCGGCGCCGAAGACGGCGGTCTGACCCATGTGGACCGGCCGGCGCTCGGCGCCGACGCTGCCGCGCCCGGCCAGGACGTACGCCAGCCCGTTGAAGTCCTCGCGCCACGGCAGGGTCAGCTCCGCACCCGGCGCCAGCGTCGCGTGGATCATCGTGATCGGCGTGTGCGTGATGCCGGGGCCCTGGTGCCCGTCCAGCTCACCGGCGATGACACGCAGCAGCGCGCCGCCGTCCGGGGTGCTGAGCAACTGGACCGAGCCGCCGCGGATGTCCTGGTAGCGCGGGGCCATCATCTTGTCCTTGGCCGGGAGGTTCACCCACAGCTGGAGGCCGTGGAAGAGCCCGCCCGACATGACCAGATGCTCCGGTGGCGCCTCGATGTGCAGCAGTCCCGAGCCCGCGGTCATCCACTGGGTGTCCCCGTTGGTGATGGTGCCGCCGCCGCCGTTGGAGTCCTGGTGGTCGAAGATCCCGTCGATGATGTACGTGACGGTCTCGAAGCCGCGGTGCGGGTGCCAGGGAGTGCCCTTGGGCTCGCCCGGCGCGTACTCCACCTCACCCATCTGGTCCATCATGATGAACGGGTCGAGGTGGCGGTAGTTGATCCCCGCGAACGCCCGGCGCACCGGGAAGCCCTCGCCCTCGAAACCGCTCGGAGCGGTCGTGACGGCGAGTACGGGACGTGCCACGGCGTCGGTCGGCGCGGTCACGCGGGGCAACGTCAACGGGTTCTCAGCGGTCACAGCAGGCATGTCGGTTCCTCCTCGTGTACGCCCACTTTAGTTGAGCGTTGAACTTTCTGCCACCTCAAACAGAGAAAACCGGGAGGGCATTCCCGGGCGACGGCGCAGCGAACCACGGGACACCGGCACGGCGAAAGGCCGGCACCCCCGCGATCGGGGTGCCGACCTTCGTACGTCCGCGTCAGGCGACCAGCTCGGGCTCCTCGCTCCCGGCCGTGGCGGCCTCGGGCTTGCGGTCCCGCATCACCAGCGTGGCGACGACCGCCGCGGCCAGGACACCGACCGCGCTGATCGCGAAGGTCGTCGACATCGAGGCCGTGAAGGCCTCGCGGGCCGCCCGCACCAGGCCCGTGTCGCCCCCGGCGACGGCCAGCGCCCCGCCGATGGACTCCCTGGCCTGCTCGGGAGCGCCGGCCGGCATCTGCTCCGCGTAACCACCGGAGAGCAGCGAGCCGAGGATGGCGATGCCGAGGGCGGTGCCGGACTGCTGGATGGTGTCGTTGAGGGCGGAGCCGACGCCCGCCTTCTCCTCCGGGATGGTGCCCATCAGCGCGGCCACCGCGGCCGGCATCGCCAGGCCGGCACCGAGGCCCAGGATCCCCAGCGCCACGGCCGGGACCGTGAAGCCGCTGTCGGCGCTGAGCGTGGTCAGCAGCCCGAAGGAGGCGGCCATCAGCAGCATCCCGGCGAGGATGACGAACCGGTTGCCCACCTTCACCGCGAGCTGCGCTCCGGCCGCGTTGCCGGCCAGCGCGGCCACGGCCAGCGGCAGGAAGGCCAGGCCCGCCTTGACGGCCGAGTAGCCGAGGACGAACTGGAGGTACTGGGTCAGGACCAGCAGCAGGCCGGCGTTGCCGATCTGGACGAGCGCCAGGGAGAGCGAACCCCCGCTGAAGTTGCGGTGCCTGAAGAGGACCAGCGGGACCATCGGCGAGCGGGTGACGTTCTCCCAGATCACGAAGCCGATCAGGGCGACCACCGCGACGGCGAGGACGAGGAGCGAACGGCCGCCGAACGCGCCGTGCTGCGGGATCTCGATGATCCACCACACCAGGGCCGTCATGCCCACCGCCGACAGCACCGCGCCCAGCGGATCCGGCTTCTGCCAGGGCGCCTTCGACTCCTGCATCAGCAGCACCCCGGCCAGCAGCGCCAGCGCGACGATCGGCACGTTGATCAGGAAGATCGCCTGCCAGGCGAAGTGGTCGATCAGCACACCGCCGAGGACCGGGCTGCCGACCAGCCCCAGCATCGACACCGAACCCCACGCCGCCATCGCCTTGGGCCGCTCGTCCTCGTCGAAGACGGTGATCAGGATCGACAGCGTCGAGGGCATGATCAACGCCCCGCCGACACCCATCGCGATCCGCACCGCTATCAGCTCGCCCGGGGTGGAACAGAACACCGCCCCCAGTGAGGCCGCCCCGAACAGCAGCAGGCCGATCAGCATCACCTTCCGGCGCCCGAAGCGGTCTCCCAGGCTTCCCGAGGTCAGCAGCAGCCCGACGAAGACCAGGATGTAGGAGTCGAGGATCCACTGCGTGTCCTGGGCGCTCGCCCCGATGTCCGCGGTCAGCGCGGGCACCGCGACCGTGAGCGCCATGTTGTCCACAACCAGCACGAGCGTGCTCAGGCACAGCACGATCAGGATCCACCAGCGGCGTGGATTGCGAGCGTCCATTCCAGTCCCCTCCTGCGAACACCGTTCCTTCGATGCGAACACTGTACGCACAGCCGAACGGTGTGCGCAAGGCTTGGGTTCTGTACGCTGACTGCGCACGCTGTTCGCACGAGGACGCGGAAGTCCAGCAGGAGGAGCCGATGAGCCGGAGCAAGACGACGGACAAGAACCCGATCCCGTCCGTGTGGGCCCGCGAGCAGCGCCGCGCCGACCAGCCGGCGCTCAGCCGGGAGGCGATCGTCCGCGAGGCGATCGCCATGCTCGACGCGGACGGCATCGAGGCGCTCAGCATGCGCAAGCTCGGCGCCCGTCTGAACGCCGGCGCGACCTCGCTGTACCGGCACGTCGCCACGAAGGACGAGCTGATGGAGCTCGCGGTGGACGAGGTCGCCGCCGAGATCGACGTCCCGCCGGCCGACAGCCCCGACTGGCGCGCGGCGGTGACCGAGGCCGCGGGGTCCTTCCGTACGACGGCCCTACGGCACCCCTGGCTGACCCTGGTCCTGGGCCAGGCCGGGCTCGCCTACCTCGGGCCCAACTACATGACCTTCTCCGAGCGTCTCGCGGCCCTGTTCACCGCGGCGGGGTTCCCCGAGCCGAGCCGTGCGATCGACGCCGCCTTCTCGTACGTCATCGGCATGTCCACCACGGAGGCCGCCTGGCTCACCACGGTCGCCCGCTCCGGGGAGACCGAGTCGGAGTTCGTCGCCCGTCTGCTGCCCACGGCACGGCAGGTCTCCGCCGGCTACGACCACCTGGCGGCCGCCGAAGCCACGACCGCCGCCCAGGCCGCCGACCCCGCCCGGCTCCGCGACGACAAGTTCGCGTACGGCCTGGACGTCGTCCTGGACGGCCTGGCGCTGCGCTTGGAGACGTGACCCGGGAAGTTCAGCCGTCCGGAAAGCAATGGCGTCTAGCCATACATCCGGCGCATCGCGAACTCGACCATCTGCTCGACGGCCTTCGCGTCGAACACCATGCGGTGCTCGCCCTCCATGTCCAGCACGAAGCCGTAGCCGGTCGGCAGCAGGTCCAGGACCTCGGCGCCGGTGATCACGAAGTACTTGGATTCCTTGCCCGCGTACCGGCGCAGCTCCTTGAGCGTGCTGAACATCGGGATCACCGGCTGCTGGGTGTTGTGCAGGGCGAGGAAACCGGGGTTGTCGCCGCGCGGGCAGTAGACCTTCGACGTCGCGAAGACCTGCTGGAAGTCCTCGGCGGCCATCTGCCCGGTGGTGAACGCGCGCACCGCGTCCGTCAGGGAGGGCGGGGACGGCTCGGGGTACAGCGGCGGCTGCTGTCCGTATCCGCCGGACATCGGCTGCTGCGGAGGGGCGTACTGCCCTTGCGGGCCCGCTGTCTGGTCGTAGCCGTACATGAGCGCAAGAGTACCGAGAGCGGCCGGTCGGGCGGGCCGGTACGGCGGGCCCGGCAAACCGACAGCGACTTGACAGCACCGGCTCTGTGGATCGCGGCACCCGCCGCTCGTAGCGTCGGACCATGAACGGACGCCATGACGAGGGCCCGCACGAGCACGACGGAGGCCTCTCCTACGACCTGCCCGTCCTCGCCCGCCGCCGGATGATCCGGCTGATGGCGGGCGCGAGCCTGGTCCCGCTGGTGGGCTGCACGACGGAGGAGAAGACCACGGCGTCCCCCTCCTCTTCCTCCCCTTCCTCCTCGTCCGCCGGGTGCGCGGAGATCCCCGAGGAGACGGCCGGCCCCTTCCCCGGCGACGGCTCCAACGGCGTGAACGTCCTGAAGGAGAGCGGGGTCGTCCGCAGCGACATCACACGGAGCTTCGGCGACTCCGCGGGCGGCACCGCCGAGGGCGTGCCCCTGACGATCACGCTGACCGTGGTGGACGCGGCCTCCGGCTGCGGTACCCCGAAGCAGGGCGCCGCCGTCTACGTGTGGCACTGCGACCGGGACGGCGCCTACTCCCTGTACTCCGACGGCGTCACCGAGGAGAACTACCTGCGGGGCGTCCAGGAGACGGACGAGAAGGGCCAGGTCACGTTCACGAGCATCTTCCCCGGCTGCTACCCGGGACGCTGGCCGCACATCCACTTCGAGGTCTACGGCGGCCTGGCCGACGCCACCGCCGCCACGTCGATCACCAACACCTCGCAGCTCGCCTTCCCGAAGGACGTCTGCGACGCGGTGTACGCCACGGACGGCTACGGCGACAGCGTGCGGAACCTGAGCAGCATGTCCCTGGAGGACGACGGCATCTTCAGCGACGGCCACGACCGGCAGCTGGCGACGCTGACGGGCAGTGCGCAGGACGGCTACACCGCGGCCTTGACCGTTCCGGTGTGACCTGTCACAGATGACCGGATGGGGTTGCGTCTTATTACTCGCGGGTAGCATCATCGTAGCTACTTGTTGGTACGTGAACTAGCGCGAGGATCCAGTGCCTCGCCGATCTCTCTAGGGAGCCGGGAGCCGTCGCCATGGGGCACTACAAGTCGAATCTCCGTGACATCGAGTTCAACCTCTTCGAAGTACTCGGGCGCGACAAGGTGTACGGCACCGGTCCGTTCGAGGAGATGGACGTCGAGACCGCGAAGAGCATCCTGGAGGAGTTGACCCGCCTCTCGGAGAACGAGCTGGCCGAGTCCTTCATCGACGCCGACCGCAACCCGCCGGTCTTCGACCCGGAGACCAACACCGCGCCGGTCCCGGCGTCCTTCAAGAAGAGCTACCAGGCCTTCATGGACTCCGAGTACTGGCGCCTCGGCCTGCCCGAGGAGATCGGCGGCACCACCTCGCCCCGCTCCCTGATCTGGGCCTACGCCGAGCTGATCCTGGGCGCCAACCCGGCCGTGTGGATGTACTCCTCGGGCCCGGCCTTCGCCGGCATCCTCTTCGAGGAGGGCAACGAGGTCCAGAAGCACATAGCCAAGATCGCCACGGAGAAGCAGTGGGGCTCCACGATGGTGCTCACCGAGCCCGACGCGGGCTCCGACGTGGGCGCCGGCCGCACCAAGGCCGTGCAGCAGGAGGACGGCTCCTGGCACATCGAGGGCGTGAAGCGCTTCATCACCTCCGGTGAGCACGACATGTCGGAGAACATCCTCCACTACGTGCTCGCGCGTCCCGAGGGCGCCGGCCCCGGCACCAAGGGCCTGTCCCTCTTCCTCGTCCCGAAGTACCTCTTCGACTTCGAGACCGGCGAGCTGGGCGAGCGCAACGGCGTCTACGCCACGAACGTCGAGCACAAGATGGGCCTGAAGGCCTCCAACACCTGCGAGATGACGTTCGGCGACCAGCACCCCGCCAAGGGCTGGCTGATCGGCGACAAGCACGACGGCATCCGCCAGATGTTCCGCATCATCGAGTTCGCCCGCATGATGGTCGGCACGAAGGCGATCTCCACGCTGTCCACGGGCTACCTGAACGCGCTGGAGTACGCCAAGGAGCGCGTCCAGGGCCCGGACCTGGCGAACTTCATGGACAAGACCGCGCCCAAGGTCACCGTCACCCACCACCCCGACGTGCGCCGCTCGCTGATGACGCAGAAGGCGTACGCGGAGGGCATGCGCGCCCTGGTGATGTACACCGCCTCGATCCAGGACGCGATCCAGATCAAGGAGGCCGCCGGCGAGGACGCCGCCACCGAGCACGCGCTGAACGACCTGCTGCTGCCCATCGTCAAGGGCTACGGCTCCGAGAAGGGCTACGAGCAGCTCGCCCAGTCGCTGCAGACCTTCGGCGGCTCCGGCTTCCTGCAGGAGTACCCGATCGAGCAGTACATCCGGGACTCCAAGATCGACACCCTCTACGAGGGCACCACGGCCATCCAGGGACAGGACTTCTTCTTCCGGAAGATCGTCCGCAACCAGGGCGCCGCGCTGAACTCCCTCGCCGAGGACATCAAGAAGTTCCTGGCCCTCGGCACGGGCGGCGAGGAGCTGGCCGGTGCCCGCGAGCACCTCGCCAAGGCCGCGGTCGAGCTGGAGGCCATCGTCGGCCTGATGCTCACCGACCTCGCGGCCACCGAGCAGGACGTCAAGAACATCTACAAGGTCGGGCTGAACACCACCCGCCTGCTGATGGCCTCCGGTGACGTCGTCGTCGGCTACCTGCTGCTCAAGGGCGCCGCGATCGCCGCCGAGAAGCTGGAGACCGCCTCCGCCAAGGACAAGGCCTTCTACACCGGCAAGATCGCCGCGGCCAAGTTCTTCGCCGCCAACGTCCTGCCGGGCGTCACCCTGGCCCGCAAGGTCGCCGAGGGCGTCGAGCTGGACCTGATGGAGCTGGACGAGGCCGCGTTCTAGTCCCCTCCCGTCCACTGTTCGAGGGCCTGTTCCCGTCCTACGGGAACAGGCCCTCGTCCGTCGTTAAGGTGAATGCATGACCGAACCAGCCCGCTTCGACCGCGGCCACACCGACGACCTCATGACCTTCCTCTCGGCCAGCCCGACGCCGTACCACGCCGTGGCGAGCGCAGCCGAGCGGCTGGAGAAGGCAGGCTTTCGGCAGGTCGCGGAGACGGACGCCTGGGAGGGGACGAGCGGCGGCAAGTACGTGCTGCGCGGCGGCGCCATCGTCGCCTGGTACGTCCCCGAGGGCACCGCCCCGCACACGCCGTTCCGGATCGTCGGCGCCCACACCGACTCCCCCAACCTGCGTGTCAAGCCACGCCCCGACAGCGGGGCGCACGGCTGGCGCCAGGTGGCCGTGGAGATCTACGGCGGCCCGCTGCTCAATTCCTGGCTGGACCGCGACCTGGGCCTCGCGGGCCGGCTGACCCTGCGCGACGGCTCGACGCGCCTGGTCAACGTCGACCGGCCGCTGCTGCGCGTCCCGCAGCTCGCCATCCACCTGGACCGCTCGGTGACGGCGGATGGCCTCAAGCTCGACAAGCAGCGGCACATGCAGCCGGTCTGGGGCCTGGGCAACGACGTGCGCGACGGCGACCTGATCGCCTTCCTGGAAGAGACGGCCGGCATCCCCGCGGGCGAGGTCACCGGCTGGGACCTGATGACGCACTCCGTGGAACCGCCCGCCTACCTGGGCCGCGACCGCGAACTGCTGGCCGGCCCGCGCATGGACAACCTGCTGTCCGTGCACGCCGGCACGGCGGCCCTCGCCGCTGTGGCCTCCGGCGCGTCCAAGCCGGCGTCCATCCCGGTCCTGGCCGCCTTCGACCACGAGGAGAACGGCTCCCAGTCGGACACGGGCGCGGACGGACCGCTGCTCGGCAACGTGCTGGAGCGCTCGGTGTTCGCCCGCGGCGGCTCCTACGAGGACCGGGCCCGCGCCTTCGCCGGCACGGTCTGCCTCTCCTCCGACACCGGCCACGCCGTGCACCCCAACTACGCGGAGCGGCACGACCCGACGCACCACCCGCGCGTCAACGGCGGCCCGATCCTCAAGGTCAACGTCAACAACCGCTACGCCACGGACGGTTCGGGACGCGCGGAGTTCACGGCGGCCTGCGAGGCGGCCGACGTGCCCTTCCAGTCCTTCGTCTCCAACAACTCCATGCCCTGCGGCACCACGATCGGCCCGATCACCGCCGCCCGGCACGGCATCAGGACCGTCGACATCGGCGTGGCCATCCTGTCGATGCACAGCGCGCGCGAACTGTGCGGAGCCGACGACCCGTTCCTGCTCGCGAACGCGTTGACGGCGTTCCTGGAGGGATAGAACGGGCCTTCACCGCATGGGCGTTCCCCTCGGGGGTACCCGGTGTGCGGACCGGAACGACCGGACCGTGTACAGGGAGGCGACACTCATGGGCCTCGGCGGATGCATCATCCTCATCGCCGTGGGAGCCATCCTCACGTTCGCGACCGACTGGGACATGCAGGGGGTCAACCTCGACCTGGTCGGCATCATCCTGATGATCGTCGGGCTGATCGGCGTCACGACGTTCAGCAGCATCGCCAGGCGCCGGCGCGTGGTGGTGCCACCCACGACGCAGGTCGTCGAGGACCCGGCGGCCCACCACCACCGCCGCGACGGCTACAGCGACGGGTATGGGGTCTAGCGGCGGTTACGGGTCCGGGGGCGCCCCGCCCATCTCGCCGTCCGTTCGGGCGAGCACCTACGGGATGTCCGGGGCGTGCTCCCCCCGATGACCCTCGGTGAGGACGTCCACAAGCGCAGTCCCCGGCCGTCCTTGTCCTACCGGACGGACGGCGAGATCGGAGGCCGCCCGGAACCGCGGTTCGGGCAGGTGAGAGCCGGCGGCGTTCACCAGAGGGATTCGAAGAGCCCTCCGCGTAGACGATCTGCGGCGCCCTGGCACCGTCTCACCGTCGATGTGCTCGGCGCGCTGAGCGGCGGGTGAGGCGCAGTTCGGGGCCGGGGCAGACGGAATGCCGCCTCGCAGCGCACTGGCCCTTCACCGACGTGTTCACCGAGGCCCTGGACCGACGCCAGGTGTTGGAGCCGTTTCATGGCTTGATCCGGTCGCGCAGAGAACACCCCCCGAGGGGCAACATGGGCGAGTCGACACGCTCCGAGTGTCGTGTAACGGATTCGCGTCCGGTGACGCAGAAGAAAACAGCGCGCCTATAGGAGAGAGGAAACTGACGCGAGTTGCGCTAAAGCAGCACAAAGCCGCTATTGCAGCACTACTCGCCTTTCCGTCTCTGTCGTGAAATTCACCAAGAAGAGCGATATGGCCGCGCCCAACCACCCCAGTTCTGAAATTACGGCGAGGTAATCTCGCTTGATCACCCTGCTGCCCTCGTGATATTTTCCCTACTCCGCGTAAAAGTCGGACGCGGCTTTGCATTCAGCGAAAATCACATCAGGGGGTACAAATGAAGAGATTTGGCCGGAAGAGTGGCATAGTCGCGGCATGTGCTGGCGCCGCGCTCCTTGGCGGGTTGGTGACCGCCATTCCGGCGATGGCGGCGCCGAGCGGATGTGCTGAGCCGTCCGTCAAGTTCAATGTCGTCACCGGGAGCACCCTGTGGGGGCAGTCCAAGGCGTCTTGCAATTCTGCCAAGTCGAGCACGCTGACCACTGAGATCAAGTGGGACAAGAACCTTCTTCCTGACCCGCTCACGGCGAAGAACGCGATGACGGACACGCGCAAGGACTGGACGGTCGGAGTGTCCAGCTGCGACAACGGCAACAAGCGCGGCTACTACGCGCGGGGGTACTGGAAGGGCGGCACCTACCACGACACGTCTCCCCGCGACGTCAGGGCCTGCTGACGCCTGAGAACTTTGAGAACGTAGGAAGGGCTGGGGCGTGGCAACGGTTATAGCCGATGGAATGGTGCAGCGACGCGGAAAGCGTACGGTTCTGCGGGGTGTTACTTTTTCGCTGGACAGCGGCGTGACCGCCCTTCTCGGGCCGAATGGCGCGGGAAAGACGACTCTGCTGGAAACGGTCGTCACGCTCCTGCCCCCCGCCGGTGGCGGTATTCAGGTTTTTGGCGAGGATTACAGCGACAAGAAGGCCCGGGAGCGAGCGCGGCAGCGCATTGGATATTTGCCGCAGAATTTCGGATACGTCGCGTCGTTCAGCGTTGAGGACTTCGTCTCCTACGTGGCGTGGACCAAGGGGATGAAGGGTGTGTCCGGCGCACAGGCCGTGCGCGAGGCCGTCGCCGCTGTGGGGCTGACGGACAGTGCCTCGGTACGCATGGAGAAGCTGTCCGGTGGCATGCGGCAACGGGCGGGGATCGCAGCGGCGATGGTCCACCGTCCCGACTTCCTCGTACTCGACGAACCCACCGTCGGTCTGGACCCGCGTCAGCGTTCGGACTTCCGCAAGATGGTGCGCGGCCTCGCCGACACCACGCCCGTGCTTCTGAGCACCCACCTCACTGACGACGTGTCCGCGATGTGCGACGACGTGCTGGTCCTCGAAGACGGGGACATCGTCTTCCAGGGCACCGTGCGCCAACTGGCAGCGGCCGGGGCGTCGTCCGAGGAGGGGGACACGGAGCTGGAGCGGGGCTACCACACGGTCGTCGGCCGCCGGGGCCACGGCTCCGAGGCCCAGGGCGGTGCGCGATGAGCGGTTTGCGGACCGGCATCCTGAGGGGTGCCGCACTGGAGACGCGTACCCGCTGGCACCTCTGGGCCGTCCTGGTCCTGATCTTCGTCAGTGTGTGGAACGCCTTCGGCAACCTCACTCCGGGCGTGGGTTTCTGGCCCAACGTCGTCCACTCCGTGGTGCTCTCCGGTGTCCTGAGCAGCTGTGGAATGGCCGGACTCGCGGCACTCGCGGGGGGCCGGGAGCAACAGCGCGGACTCTCCTACCTGACCGGGATGAGTTCGGTTCCCGCGTGGTGGCTGCCTGGTGCCCAGCTGCTCGCCCTGGTGGCCTGGGCGTCCCTGGCGTACGGCTCCGTCGCCGTGGCGGTCGTGGTCAGGGTGCTGTTCGAAGCACCCGCAGGTGAGATCGGGATCAGCGGGTGGCTCGCGGGTTGGTGTGCCGTCGTGGCCTGGACGGTGCTCGGATACTCTGTCGGCCGACTGTGGCCCAGTCGCTTCACCGCACCCCTCGCTGCCGTGGTGCCCTTCGCCGTCTACGTGGTGCACTACGACCTGGTCGGGCACACCGGTTACCTTCTCTTCCCCTTCCTGGACGAACTTGTCACGCCGTACGATCTGCCGCAGGACGGCCTCTATGCGGGCCAGGCCGTCTGGCTCGCCGGGGTGGCGGTGGCCGGCGCCGGTGTGTGCCTCGCCCGCCTGTTGTCGCGGCGGGCGATCATCGGGGTCGCGGTGGCCTCACTGGTCCTGGCGGTCACCGGTGTCGGGGTGCTCAGCCCTCTGCACGGACGCTTCCACCAGCCCACCCTCAGCACAGCCGAGTCCGCGCGGTTGTCGACGGTGTGCACCACCTCCCACGGCCTGGCGATCTGTGTGCACCCGGCGTTCGAGAGTGCGCTGCCCGAGTTGCGGGACACCTTCACGGACACGGCCGCTCGGCTGGCGCACACCCCGAAGCGTCTGACCCGGCTCGTCCAGCAGGAGCGCAGCGGCACCTCTGCTCCGGGCACCGCGCCGTTGTACCTCGACGATCTGCGTCCCGGCCGGGTCGAGGAAGCGCGAGAGGAGCTGATCAGCTCCTTGACGGACTTCAAGGCCTGCAACCTGACACAGGACAACCCGCGGATCGCAGCCCTGACCGAACTCGTGCAGCAGTGGCTGGCGCACGGCCGCGCGGACGCCTCAGCCGTGGCCGGACTCCCCGCGCCGACCACCGAACTACGCACGGCACAGCAGACGATCAACAAGTGGTCCAGCGGACAGGGCAGCACCTGGCTGAGCGACCACTGGGGCGCGTTCCGGACGTGCACGCTCTCGGGCGAGGACTTCCGGTGAGCCCGCGCGAAGGCGGCGGTGTCCGTGGGGCCTGCGGGCCTCTGCTGTACTGCCGCAGTCGCCGGCTGGCCGTCTCCGTCCTGCTCCTGGCGGCCGTCGCCCTCACCGCCCTTGTCCTCAACGGCGCGCTGGTGAAGGTCGGTTACTCCTCGGACCAGAACACACCTGTCACCCTGATCCTGCTCCCCGCGGTCTGCGCGGTGATCCTCTCGGCCACCGCTCACGGTTCGATGCAGCCCTGGGACGGTCTTGGCGGACCGGTGATCCGTCGCGCCAGGCTGGCCCACACCGGGCTGGCCTCCCTCGGGGCCGCGCTGGCTGCCTGGGCCCTGCTGCCGACCGACATCCTGGACGACCGGGGAGGCGCGGCCGTCGCACGGAACGTCCTCGCCCTGTGTGGCCTGGCCCTGCTGGCCGTACGCGTCATCGGGAGCTCCCTCGCCTGGTGCGTCCCGTTGCTGCTCGCAGTGGTGACCCTGACGTTGGGCATCGAGCCGCAGGTCTCCTGGCTGTGGTCCTGGCTGCTGGCAGCGAACGCGGATATGGGCGCCGCGGTGACGGCCGCGGCCCTGTGGCTCACAAGCATGGTCGTCTTCGCGCAGCACGGGGAACGCCGGTCCACCAGCCTGTGACCCGGTCAACCTCGACCTGGTCGGCATCATCCTGCTGATCGTCGGACTGATCGGCGTCACGACGTTCAGCAGCATCGCCAGGCGCCGGGGGGGGGGGGGGGGGGGGGCCCCGCCCCCCCCCGCGGGGGCCCCCCCCCCCCCCCCCCGCCCCCCCCCCCCCCCCCCCCCGCCCCCCCGCGCCCCCCCCCCCCCCCCGGCCCCCCCCCCCCCCCCCCCCCCCCCCCCGGGGGGGGGGGGGGGGGGCCCCCCCCCCCCGCGGGGGGGGGGGGCCCACCCCCCCCGCGACGGCTACAGGGACGGCTACGGGGTGTGACCCCCGCCCGGATCAGGTGTCCATCCCGGCGAGGACCAGGGGCAGCCGGTCCGTCCCCGACCCGGTGAGACGGACCGGCACGCCCCAGTCCTGCTGGTGGACGTGGCAGGCCGGGTACTCGTTGTCGGGGTCGTCGTCGCAGGACGCGGCCATCGCGGAGACGTGCAGTACGCCCTCCGTCACGGACGGGTCGAGTTCGAGGGCGCGGGAGAGGTCCGTCCCCGCGCCCTCGCCACTGCGCAGCAGCTCCGGCGGGGCGGAGGAGACCAGCAGACGCGTGGAGGGGCCGTAGCGGGTGTCCAGCTTCTGGCCCGCCGGGGCCTGGAAGATCACGTCCAACCGGAGCCGCCCGGGGGCGACTTCGGTGGCCGCCCGCTGGGTGCGGTGGGCGACCTCAGGCACCTGCACCGCCTCCTCCGGCAGCCGCAGCCTGGTCAGCCGGTGGCGGGCCGACTCCACGACCACGATGTCGTCGCCGACGAGCACCGCGTCGCTGGGCTCGCGCAGGTCCGTGGCCAGGGTGGTGACCTCGCCGGTCGCGGGGTCGTAGCGCCGCAGGGCGTGGTTGTAGGTGTCGGCGACGGCGACGGACCCGTCCGGCAGCGCGGTGACGCCCAGCGGGTGCTGGAGCAGAGCCTGTTCGGCCGCGCCGTCGCGGTGGCCGAAGTCGAACAGGCCGGTGCCGACGGCGGTGTGGACGGAGCCGGGCGGGTCCACCCAGCGCAGGGCGGACGTCTCGGAGTCGGCGAGCCAGAGACGGTCGGGAGTGGCGGCGAGGCCCGAGGGCTGCGCGAACCAGGCCTCGGCCCCCGGGCCGTCCACCAGCCCCTCGTTCGTCGTCCCGGCGGCGACCGCGACCGTGGCCTCGGCCGGGTCGTACGCCCACAGCTGGTGGACGCCGGCCATGGCGATCCAGACCTTGCCCTGCCAGAGGGCGACGTCCCAGGGGGAGGAGAGGTCGACCTCGCGGGCCGGGCCCGAGGTGGGTGAGCCCTGCCACCACTGCCGACCCGTGCCGGCGAGGGTGGTGACCTCGCCCGTGGTGAGGCGCAGCCGCCGCAGGGCGTGATTGACGGTGTCGGCGACGACCACCGACCCGTCGTCCAGCAGGGCGAGCCCCTGCGGCTCGTTGAAGCTGGCCGTGTCCGTCGGTCCGTCGGCGAACCCGCGCGTGCCGGAACCGATCCTCCGCACCACGCTCTCGCCGTCCTCGGCGAGTTCCACCAGCTGATGCCGGGTGGTGTCGCTCACCAGGAAGTTCCCGGACGGCAGCAGCAGCGCCTTGCCCGGGAACCGCAGCACGGTCGGCTCCGGCTCCGGCGGCACGTACGGACCGTCCCCTCGCCGCAGCGTCCCCTTGGCCTCGTGCTCGGCCTCCAGTTCCCCGACCAGCCGCTCGATGGCGTGCGCATGCCCCTCACCGGCGTGCTGCGCGACGACGTACCCCTCGGGGTCGATCACGACGAGCGTCGGCCAGGCCCGCACGGCGTACTGCCTCCACGTGGCCAGCTCCGGATCGTCGAGCACCGGGTGCTCCACGCCGTAGCGCTCGACGGCGTCCACCACCGCCTGGTGCTCGGCCTCGTGCACGAACTTCGGCGAGTGCACCCCGATCACCACGACCGTGTCCCGGTGCTTCTCCTCCAGCCCGCGCAGCTCGTCCAGGACATGCAGGCAGTTGATGCAGCAGAACGTCCAGAAGTCGAGGATGACGATGCGTCCTCGCAGGTCGGCGAGGGTGTACTGCTGCCCGCCCGTGTTCAGCCAGCCGCCCTTGCCGGTCAGCTCGGGGGCGCGGACGCGGGCCCGTCGGGGTGCGGAGTGGTTCATGCGTCCAGGGTGTCATCCGGCACTGACAGCCGGTCCAGCGCGTGGCCGGTCGTGGCGTCGACGTGCTCGGGCACGTCGTCGTGGCGGTCGCCGACCGTGAGGGTGCCGGTGGGTTCGAACACGAGGATCGCGGTCGGGACGGGGGCGTAGGGCTTGTGTTCGGTGCCGCGCGGGACCGTGAAGACCGAGCCCCTGGGCAGGACGACCGTGCGCTCGCCGGCCGGCTCGCGCAGGCCGATGTGGAGTTCGCCGTCGAGGACGAGGAAGAACTCGTCGGTGTGCTCGTGGACGTGCCAGACGTGCTCGCCCTCGACCTTCGCGACGCGGACGTCGTAGTCGTTGACGGCGGTGACGATGCGCGGGCTCCACTGCTCGGAGAAGGAGGCCAGGGCGTGGGCGAGGGAGACGGGTTCCTGGGTCATGAGGGGATCTTCACGGGTGCCGTGCGTCTCGCACGAGTGCTAGAAATCGCATATGCCGCAAGGATCCTCGCACCATCCGCATCGCCCGCACCAGGTCGCCGTGATCGTCGACGAGGGCACCAACCCCTTCGAGGTGGGGGTGGCCACAGAACTGTTCGGACTGCCACGGCCCGAGCTGGGGCTGCCGGGGCCGTTGTACGAGGTGACGCTGTGCACGCCCGCGCCGGAGATCCGGATGAACCACGGCTTCTTCACGCTCACGGGCGCCTTGGGCCTGGACGCCGTGGACCGGGCGGACACGCTGGTCGTGCCCGGCCGGCCGGACAACGTCGTACCGCGCGCCCCTGCCGTGCTCGACGCCATCCGGCACGCACACGCGCGTGGCGCCCGGGTCGTGAGCTTCTGCACCGGCACCTTCGCGCTCGCCGAGGCCGGACTGCTGGACGGGCGGCGGGCGGCGACCCACTGGCGCTGGGCGGACTCCTTTCGCCGGCTGCACCCGAAGGTGTTGCTGGAGCCGGACGTGCTGTTCGTGGACGAAGGCGACCTCCTCACGGCGGCGGGCAGTGCGGCAGCGCTTGATCTCGGCCTGCACATCTGGCGCCGGGACCACGGTGCCGAGATCGCCAACCACGTCTCCCGGCGGCTGGTGTTCGCCTCGCACCGGGACGGCGGGCAGCGGCAGTTCGTGGAGCGGCCGGTGCCGGACGTGCGGGACGAGTCCCTGGCACCCCTGCTGTCCTGGGCGCAGGAGCGGCTGGGCGAGCCGCTGACGGTGGCGGACCTGGCCGCACGCGCGCGTGTCAGCCCGGCCACGCTCCACCGGCGCTTCCGCGCCCAGCTCGGCACGACGCCGCTGGCGTGGCTGACCGGGGAGCGGGTGGCGCTGGCCTGCCGGCTGATCGAGCGGGGCGAGGAACGGCTGGACGTGGTGGCGGCCCGCAGCGGGCTCGGTACGGCCGCCAACCTGCGGAACCGGCTGCGGCGGGTGACCGGGCTCAGCCCGTCGGCCTATCGACGGCGTTTCGGAGCGGGCGCCGGGGAAGCCCTGGTGTCATGAGATTCCTCGTGTACGACCGGCTCCTCGGCTTCGGCGACGACTACTGGATCGAGGACGACCGCGGCACCAAGGTGTTCCTCGTCGACGGCAAGGCACTGCGCCTTCGGGACACCTGGGAGCTGAAGGACACCCAGGGGCGCGTCCTCGTCGACATCCACCAGAAGATGCTCGCCCTGCGCGACACGATGGTGCTCCAGCGGGGCGGCCAGCCGCTGGCGACGATCCGCCGCAAACGGCTGTCCCTGCTGCGCAACCACTACCGGGTGTCCCTGGCCGACGGCAACGAGCTGGACGTCAGCGGCAAGATCCTCGACCGGGAGTTCGCCGTCGAGTACGACGGGGAACTGCTGGCGGTCATCTCCCGGCGGTGGCTGACCGTACGGGACACCTACGGCGTGGAGGTCGTCCGCGAGGACGCGGATCCGGCGCTGCTGATCGCGGTGGCGGTGTGTGTGATCCACCTGGCGGAGAAGGAGCGGGAGGAGTGACGGCCCTGGGCCGGCACACCCCCTAAGGCTGCCGTCGAGGAGGCTGGAGCCCCAGCACCCGGTCCTTCAGCGCCGGGAACTGCTCCCGCGTCCTCGCGACCTTCCCCGGGTCGAACTCCACCGTCAGCACCTCCTCGTCGGCGCCCGCCTCGGCCAGCACCTCGCCCCAGGGGTCGACCACGATCGAGTGACCGGCCTGGGGAACTCCGGCGTGCGTCCCGGCCGTTCCACACCCGACGACGAACGACTGGTTCTCGACCGCCCGCGCCTGAGCCAGCAGCGTCCAGTGGGACCGGCGGCGCTCCGGCCAGCCCGCCGGGACCACGAGCGTCTCGGCACCGGCGTCGACGAGACCGCGGAAGAGCTCGGGGAAACGGAGGTCGTAACAGGTGGCGAGGCCCAGGGTGGTCATCGGCAGACGGACCGTCACCAGCTCGGCACCCGCGCCCATGAGTACGGCCTCGCCCTTGTCGAAGCCGAAGCGGTGGATCTTGCGATAGACGGCGGCGAGGTCACCGGCAGGGGAGAAGACGAGGGAGGTGTTGTAGAGCGGCCCCTCAGGATCCCGCTCCGGGATCGAGCCCGCGTGCAGCCAGACACCGGCGTCGCTCGCGGCCTTCGCCATCGCCTCGTACGTCGGCCCTTCGAGCGGCTCGGCCTCCTGCCCGAACTCCTCGTAGGCGAAGGCGCCCGTGGTCCACAGCTCCGGCAGGACGACGAGATCGGCCCCGGCCTGGTCCCGGACCATCGAGGCCACCCGCAGGCGGCGCGATTCGACCGATTCGCCCTCGTTTACGGCGATCTGGATCACAGAGGCGCGCACACTACCACCGTCCTGGCATTCGACCCGTCCACAAGGGCTTCCCCGCGGGCCTACGATCGTCACACGAAAGGACTGCCGGGGTGCCTCACAGCAGCGTAACTTAGCTGCCAAGACACCCGCCGACAGCCGCCACCTCCCACTGGCAACGCCGCCACCACCTGCCCGTGCACCGACCGCCGAGGGGTCCCGTTCCGTGAGTCTGCATCCCACCCTCCAGCCCTACGCCGACGCCTGGACCCACTCCATCGAAGCGATATCCGAGCTGCTCCAGTCGCTCGCGGAGGCCGAGTGGAACCGGCGGACGCCGTGCCCCGGGTGGTCGGTGCGGGACGTGGTCTCCCATGTCATCGGCCTGGACTGCGAGATGCTGGGCGATCCGCGCCCCATCCACACGCTGCCGCGCGACCTCTTCCACGTGACGAACGACCACCAGCGCTACATGGAGATGCAGGTCGACGTCCGCCGTCACCACACGGCCCCGGAGATGACCTCCGAGCTGGAGTACGTGATCATCCGCCGCAACCGCCAGCTGCGCAACGACTCGCGCGACCCGGGCACGAAGGTGCGCGGCCCGCTCGGCACGGAGCTGACCCTCGAGGAGTCCATGCGCCGGCACGCCTTCGACGTGTGGGTGCACGAGCAGGACCTGCGCACGGCCCTCGGCCGGCCCGGCAACCTCGACTCCCCCGGCGCGCACGTCGCCCGTGACGTGCTGCTCGGCGAACTCCCGCGCGTGGTCGCCGAGGACGCGCAGGCACCGCGCAGCTCGGCCGTCGTCTTCGACGTCCACGGCCCCGTCGAGTTCCTGCGCACGATCCGCGTCGACATCCAGGGCCGCGGCACCCTCGAAACGGCCCCCGCCCTCGGCCCCGCCGCCACGCTCACCCTCGACTGGGAGACGTACGTACGCCTGGCCTGCGGCCGCGTGACGCCGGAATCGGTCTCCGACCGCCTGAAGACGGAGGGCGATCCGGAACTGACGGCGGCGATCCTGAGGAACTTCACGGTGACGCAGTAGCAACCCAGCTGCGGGCAGTCGTGCCGCTTGGGGCGGCACGGGTGGGCGATGGGGGTACCCCCTTGCTCGAGCGAAGCCGAGAGCTCGGGGGAGGCACCCCGCTCCGCCGGGTCGCGCACCCGCCCGCCCCCAGCACCGACGGACAGTGCGGCGAAAACCCCATGCCGTCCGCCCGCCGGCCCCCGTAGCGTCCCTGATCATGACAACCCCAGCCCGCCACACCCGCCTCACCTTCCACGGCCCGCTCTCCGAACCACGCGCAGACCGGCTGGTCACACGCTTGACCCGTCACGCCCCCACAACCGTCCTGGACATCGGCTGCGGCTGGGGCGAGCTGATGCTCCGCATCCTGGCCGCCACCCCGAAGGCAACCGGCACCGGCATCGACCTCAACGCCGAGGACCTGGCCCGCGGTCGACAAGCCGCCGATGCACGCGGCCTCACGGCCCGGGTCCGTTTCCTCGAAGAGTCCGCCACCGGAACCCCCCACGGCCCCGCCGACCTCGTCCTGTGCGTCGGCGCGAGCCAGGCCCTCGGCAGCCGACTGCCGCAAGCGCTCGGCGAACTGCGCGGGCTCGTCTCCGACGGCGGCCGCGTCCTCCTCGGCGAAGGCTTCTGGCACCGCACCCCGACCGACGCCGAGCTGGCCCGCATGTGGCCGGACGCGAAAGCCACCGACCACCCCGACCTCGCCACCCTCGTAGACCTGGCGATCGAGGCGGGGTTCAGGCCGGAGTGGACGGAGACCGCGAGCCTCGACGAATGGGAGGAGTTCGAGTCGGCGTACCTCGCGGACACCGAGGTGTGGCTCGCCGAGCACCCCGACCACCCCCTGGCGGAGGAGACCCGGCAGCGCGCCGACCGCCACCGAGCCGCCTGGCTCACCTACCGCGGCGTCCTCGGCCTGGCGTACCTCACCCTCGTACCGGTGTCGGCCCGTTGACCTACGCCGGCACGTGCACCGTCTCCACCCGGCTCGCCACCAGCCGTTCCCGCTCCCGCCGGGCCGCCTGCTTGCGCAGCCGCAGGATCTGCGCGACTCCGAGCGCCTGGAGCACGAACACCACCGAGAAGGCCACGGTGTAGTCGTCGCCGGTGGCGTCCAGCAGCACCCCGACGGCGAGCAGCGTGGTCATGGAGGCCACGAAGCCGCCCATGTTGGTGATGCCGGAGGCCGTGCCCTGCCGCTCGGGCGGGTTCGCCGGGCGGGCGAAGTCGAAGCCGAGCATCGACGCGGGCCCGCATGCCCCGAGGACCGTGCACAGCACGATCAGCAGCCACATCGGGGCGTGCGGTCCGGGGTAGGCCAGCGTCGCGGCCCACAGGGCCGCCGTCGTCCCGACCGTGCCGAGCGCGAGCGGCAGCCGCGCCCCGTGGTGCCGGGCGACGATCTGCCCGTAGACCAGGCCGACGACCATGTTCGAGAGCACGACCAGCGTGAGGAGCTCGCCGGCCGTGGCCCGGGACAGTCCCTGTGCCTCGACGAGGAACGGCAGGCCCCACAGCAGCAGGAACACCATCGCCGGGAACTGGGTCGTGAAGTGCACCCACAGTCCGAGCCGCGTCCCCGGCTCCCGCCAGGCGGCTGCGATCTGCCGCCGCACGTAGGCCGCGCCCTGGTGCGGGAGCGGCTCCGGCTCGTGGCCCTCCGGGCGGTCCTTCAGGAACAGCAGCACCAGGACGAACACCACGGCCCCGGCGGCCGCGCTGCCCGCGAAGGCCGCCGTCCAGCCGACCCCGTGCAGCAGCCGGGCCAGGACGAGCGTGGAGACGAGGTTGCCCGCCATGCCCACCAGCCCCGCGAACTGGGCGACGAGCGGCCCGCGCCGGGCCGGGAACCACCGGGCGCCGAGCCGCAGCACGCTGATGAACGTCAGCGCGTCACCGCAGCCGAGCAGCGCCCGGGAGGCGAGCGCCGTGCCGTACGACGGGGAGAACGCGAAGCCCAGCTGCCCGGCCGTGAACAGCACCGCCCCGAGGGCCAGGACCTTCTTGGTGCCGAGCCGGTCGACGAGCAGGCCGACGGGTATCTGCATGCCCGCGTAGACCAGCAGTTGGAGGATGGAGAAGGTGGAGAGCGCGGAGGCGTTGACGTGGAAGCGGTCGGCGGCGTCGAGGCCGGCCACGCCCAGGGACGTACGGAAGATGACCGCGACGAAGTAGACCGAGACGCCGATGCCCCAGACGGCCAGCGCGCGCCGGCCACCCGGCGGATCGCCCGGCAGCGCGGTGGCGCTCATCGGACCTCCCCCCGGGCCAGGTGCGAGAACCAGCCGACGTGCCGGTGGACCAGCCCGACGGCCGCCTCGGCGTCCCCGGCGCGCAGCGCGTCGAGGATCTCCTCGTGCTCTACGAGGGTCTTGGCGATCCGGTCGGGGTGGGAGTGCATGACGGCGACGCCCATCCGCAGTTGGCGGTCGCGCAACTGGTCGTAGAGCCGGGAGAGGATCTCGTTGCCGCCGCTGCGGACGATCTCGGCGTGGAAGCAGCGGTCGGTGACGGCGGCCCCCGCGAGGTCTCCGGCGGCGGCCTGCTTCTTCTGCCGGGCCAGCAGCTCCTCCAGGCGCTCGATGAGCCCGGCGGGCGCGGGCACGGCCTTGCGCGCCGCGTGCTCCTCGACGAGCAGCCGCGTCTCGACGACGTCGGCGATCTCCTGGGCGGAGACGGGCAGGACGAGGGCGCCCTTCTTCGGGTAGAGCCGGATCAGCCCCTCGGCCTCCAGCCGGAGCAGCGCCTCGCGCACCGGCGTGCGCGAGACCCCGACGGCCTCGGCCAGCTCGCCCTCGGTGAGGAGGGTCCCGCCCTCGTAACGGCGCTCCAGGACGCCCTGCTTGACGTGGGTGTAGACGCGGTCGGCGGCGGGAGGTTGCTTCACGGCCAGGGTCATGCCGACAGCATAGATACAACAGGTACGCATGGATGCATTCGTCCAGTATGCGGACTCGAATGTCACACATCTGTGGCAAAGAGGGGGCCGCCTCGTCAACAGCCCAACCACGTGTGCTAGTTACAAGTCAGACACGTGCGGCCCCTTTCCCCTCGTCCTCAACTCGGCCGCACCGATGGGGCATTCAACGCAATCGGGGTACTTCACTTGATAACCGGCATTAAGGGCACCCGTCTCCGCAGAACTGCGGCCGCCGCCGTGACTACCGGCGTCATGCTCGCGACCGGAGCCCTCACCGCTGCGCCCGCGCAGGCCGCCACGGCGCCCACGATCGCCGCCAAGGGCGGCTACGTGATGAACAACGCGACCGGCAAGTCGCTCTACACCAAGGCGGCCGACACCCGCCGCTCCACCGGCTCGACCACCAAGATCATGACGGCCCTGGTGGTGCTGAAGCAGCCGAAGCTCAACCTGGACAGTAAGGTCACGATCCAGAAGGCGTACAGCGACTACATCGTCGACAACAACTGGGCGTCGAACGCCAAGCTGATCGTCGGCGACAAGGTCACCGTCCGCCAGCTGCTGTACGGGCTGATGCTGCCGTCCGGCTGCGACGCGGCGTACGCGCTCGCCGACAAGTTCGGCTCGGGCTCGACGCGGGCGGCGCGCGTGAAGTCGTTCATCGGCAAGATGAACACCACCGCCAAGGACCTGGGTCTGAAGAACACCCACTTCGACTCGTTCGACGGCATCGGCAAGGGCGCCAACTACTCCACGCCGCGTGACCTGACGAAGATCGCCAGCACGGCCATGAAGAACTCCACGTTCCGCACGGTCGTCAAGACGAAGAAGTACACGGCGAAGACGACCACGAAGTCCGGCGGCACGCGGACGATGGCCCCGTGGGAGAACACCAACCCGCTGCTCGCGAGCTACTCGGGCGCGATCGGTGTGAAGACCGGCTCCGGCCCGGAGGCCGGGTACTGCCTGGTCTTCGCCGCCACGCGGAACGGCAAGACCGTCATCGGCACGGTCCTCGCCTCGACCGACGGGCCCACCCGGAAGTCGGACGCGACGAAGCTGCTGAACTACGGCTTCAGCAAGTAGGACAGACACCACAGGCACCACCAAAGGGGGGCTCACCGCCGTCGGCGGTGAGCCCCCCTTTCGCTCGTCAGGCAGCGGTCCGCTGGCGGTGCTCAAGCGCCCGGGCCGCCTTGCGCCGCCCGGCGACGTAGTCGAAGTCCGAGGAATGCGTCGCTGTTGACGGTCTGTTGAAGCTCTCTCCCTCCTTGAACGGGGGAGATTCCGCCCTACCTTACGGTGGGAGGCTTGACGCGGCGAGCGCGCCTGACGACTGCTCTTCCAGAAGGCCACGAGGCCGATCCGATACAGGTGCAGGATGTTCCGGGCCGCGTTGTGGTCGGCATTGCCCGACCAGCCGCAGTCCGGGTTCTTACATACGAACACGGCCTGAGACTCCCGGCTGCCCGCAGTGGTGACGCCGCAGGCTGAGCAGCGCTGGGAGGTGCCAGGGGCAGGGACCTTGACCAGGGTGCCGCCGTACCGGGCGGTCTTGTACGTCAGCATCGTGACCGTGCGGCCCCACGCCTCGGCGGCGATGGACCGGTTCAGCCCGGTTTTCTGCGCGACGTTCCTACCCGGCTCTTCGACGGTGCCCCGAGCCGACTTGACCATGTTCGTGATGGTGAGTGCTTCGACCACGACCGTGCCATAGGTGCGGGCGATGGTGGTGGTCGTCTGGTGCTGCCAGTCGGTGGCTCGTCGCTTGGCTTTCGCTCGGAGCTGGGCGATCTGGTCATAGGTGCGGTGCAGGCGACGGCTGGTGTGCTCGCCGGGCTTGCGGTGTGCCTTGCGCTGGGCGGCACGCTGTTCCAGGCGCCGGAGCTTGGCCGCCTCCATCTCGGTCAGCCACGCGCCGTGCTCGTACGTCGTTCCGTCCGAGAGGGCGAGAGGGACTGTGACGCCCACGTCGATGCCGACTTCCCCGCCCCGGTGGGGCTCCGGCTTGGGTTCCAGAACAGACCCGTGCCTACGGTGCAGGTCAGAACAGTCTTGATACGCGCTTCACCACCACCCCGAAGGGTGGCGCACTGCGCAAGATCAGAGGTAGATCGGGAAACAGCGCAGGCCGGGCTGGCGATGACCTGCAACCCGCCCGCTGGATGGCCTTCTCCGGCAGGGACGTGGCGCTCGTAGAGGCGCTGTAGCCCGTGGCCGAGAGCGCGACGAAGGTCTGGAACGCCCGGAACGGCGGCGGCCAGGTAGGAGTGGAATTGTCGGTGGGGGCCATGATGCACAGCCCCCTGGCCCCCAATACGCCGCGGCGGCCCCCCGCCCGTGGGCAGGGGGCCGCCGCTGTCGGTTCACGCCCAGGTGATCAGACGCTTCGGCTGCTCCAGGATCGCCGCCACGTCCGCCAGGACCTTCGAGCCCAGCTCGCCGTCGACCAGCCGGTGGTCGAACGACAGGGCCAGGGTGGTGACCTGACGGGGCTTCACCTTGCCCTTGTGGACCCACGGCTGGAGCTTGATCGCACCGACCGCGAGGATCGCGGACTCGCCGGGGTTGAGGATCGGCGTGCCCGTGTCGACGCCGAAGACACCGACGTTGGTGATCGTCACCGTGCCGCCCTGCATGGCCGCCGGGGACGTCTTGCCGTCCCTGGCCGTCGACACCAGCTCGCCCAGCGACTCGGCCAGCTGCGGCAGCGTCTTGGCGTGGGCGTCCTTGATGTTCGGCACGATCAGGCCACGCGGGGTCGCGGCCGCGATGCCCAGGTTCACGTAGTGCTTGACCACGATCTCCTGGGCGGCCTCGTCCCAGGACGCGTTGATGTCCGGGTGCCGCTTGATCGCGACGAGCAGCGCCTTGGCGATCAGCAGGAGGGGGTTCACGCGCAGGCCCGCGAACTCCTTGTCCTCCTTCAGCTCCTCGACCAGCTTCATCGTGCGTGTCACGTCGACGGTGACGAACTCGGTGACATGCGGCGCGGTGAACGCCGAGCCGACCATCGCCGCCGCCGTCGCCTTGCGGACGCCCTTGACCGGGATGCGGGTCTCGCGGGTGCTGTCGTACGACACCGCTGCCGGCGCGGGTGCCGGGGCGGCGGCCACGGGGGCCTCCGGCTGCGGTGCCTCAGGCCGGGCCACCGCCGCGTGCACGTCCTCGCGGGTGATGATGCCGTCCGGGCCGGTCGGGACGACCGACGTCAGATCGACGCCCAGGTCCTTGGCCAGCTTGCGGACCGGGGGCTTGGCGAGGGGGCGTTCCTTGACGGCGGGGGCGGCCGAGGGCGCCGCCCCGTGGCCGTTCAGCTCCGTCTGGATCGCTGTCGAGGCCTGCTGGACCGGGACCTCCGGGCCCTTGCGGGGGCGGCGGCGGGTGGAGGACGTCGCCACCCCGTAGCCGACGAGCACCGGCTGGCGGCCGGAGCCCTCCGCCTTCGGCTCGTCCGCCGTCCGGGGCGCCGCGGGCTGCTCGGCGGCGGGCGCGGGCGCGGTCCCCCCGCTCACGTCCACGGCGATGATCGCCGTGCCCACGTCGACCGTGGTGCCCTCGGGGAAGTGCAGCTCCCGGACCACGCCGTCGTACGGGATGGGCAGCTCGACGGCCGCCTTCGCCGTCTCGACCTCGCACACCACCTGGCCGTCCGTGACCGTGTCGCCGGGCTGGACGAACCACTTGAGGATCTCCGCCTCGGTGAGTCCCTCGCCCACATCGGGCATCTTGAACTCACGTACGGACGCTTCCGTCATCGTCGTCACGACCCTCTCCTCAGTACGCCAGCGAGCGGTCGACGGCATCCAGCACCCGGTCCAGGTTCGGCAGGTACTCCTCCTCCAGGCGGGCCGGCGGGTACGGCGCGTGGTAGCCGCCGACCCGGAGCACCGGGGCCTCCAGGTGGTAGAAGCAGCGCTCCGTGATCCGCGCGGCGATCTCGGCGCCCGAGCCGAAGAACACCGGTGCCTCGTGGACGACGACCAGGCGGCGCGTCTTCTCCACCGACGCCTGGATCGAGTCGAAGTCGATCGGCGAGACTGAGCGCAGGTCGAGGACCTCCAGGTTCCTGCCCTCCTCGGCGGCCGCGTCGGCGACCTCCTGGCAGAGCTTCACCATCGGGCCGTAGGCGGCGAGGGTCAGGTCGGTGCCCTCGCGGACCACCTGGGCCTTGTGCAGCGGGCCCGGGATCGCCTCCGTGTTGACCTCGCCCTTGTCCCAGTAGCGGCGCTTGGGCTCGAAGAAGATCACCGGGTCGTCGCTCTGGATGGCCTGCTGCATCATCCAGTACGCGTCCGACGCGTTCGAGGGGCTGACGACCTTCAGGCCCGCCACGTGCGCGAACAGCGACTCGGGGGACTCCGAGTGGTGCTCCACCGCGCCGATGCCGCCGCCGTAGGGGATGCGCACGACGACCGGGAGCTTGACCTTGCCCAGCGAGCGGGCGTGCATCTTGGCGAGCTGCGTGACGATCTGGTCGTAGGCCGGGAAGACGAAGCCGTCGAACTGGATCTCCACGACCGGGCGGTAGCCGCGCAGGGCCAGGCCGATCGCCGTGCCCACGATGCCCGACTCGGCCAGCGGGGTGTCGATGACGCGGTTCTCGCCGAAGTCCTTCTGAAGGCCGTCCGTCACGCGGAAGACACCGCCGAGCTTGCCGACGTCCTCGCCCATGATCAGGACCTTGGGGTCGGAGTCCAGGGCGCGGCGCAGCGACTCGTTGATCGCCTTGGCCAGAGCCATCTTGTCGGCCATGTCAGTTGCCCCCCTCGTCGGCGAACGACGCCTGGTACGCGGCGAACTGGGCGCGCTCCTCGTCGACGAGCGCGTGTCCGTCCGCGTAGACGTTCTCGAAGATGGCGAAGTGGTCCGGGTCCGGCATGGCACGGACCGCCTCGCGCACTCGTTTGCCCAACGCCTCGGACTCGGCCTCCAGTTCCGCGAAGAATCCCTCGTCCGCGTGGTTCGATGCCTCCAGATAGCGGCGAAGGCGCAGGATCGGGTCCTTGGCCTCCCAGGCCTGGCGCTCCTCGTCGCCCCGGTAGCGGGTCGGGTCGTCGGAGGTGGTGTGGGCGCCCATGCGGTAGGTGAACGCCTCGACGAGGGTCGGGCCCTCGCCGGAGCGGGCCCGCTCCAGGGCCCACCGGGTGACCGCGAGGCAGCCGAGCACGTCGTTGCCGTCCACCCGGACGCCCGGGAAGCCGAAGCCCTGCGCGCGCTGGTAGATCGGGACGCGGGACTGCTTCTCGGTCGGCTCGGAGATGGCCCACTGGTTGTTCTGGCAGAAGAACACGACGGGGGCGTTGTAGACCGCGGAGAAGGTGAACGATTCGGCCACGTCGCCCTGGCTGGAGGCGCCGTCCCCGAAGTAGGCGATCACCGCGCTGTCCGCGCCGTCCTTGGCGATGCCCATGGCGTAGCCGGTGGCGTGCAGCGTCTGGGAGCCGATGACGATCGTGTAGAGCTGGAAGTTGTTGCCGCTCGGGTCCCAGCCGCCGTTGTTCACACCGCGGAACATGCCGAGCAGGTTGGTCGGATTCACGCCGCGGCACCAGGCGACACCGTGCTCGCGGTAGGTGGGGAAGACGTAGTCGTCGTCGCGCAGGGCCCGGCCGGAGCCGATCTGGGCGGCCTCCTGGCCGAGCAGCGAGGCCCACAGGCCCAGCTCGCCCTGGCGCTGCAGGGAGGTCGCCTCGGCGTCGAAGCGGCGGGTGAGCACCATGTCGCGGTACAGGCCGCGGAGCTCTTCCGGGGTGACACCGGCGACGTACTTGTCGTACTCGGCGTTCTTCACGCGCTTGCCTTCGGGCGTCAGCAGCTGCACGAGCTGGGGCTCGGTGCCCTTCGCGCCGGCGTCCTTCTTGGCGGTCGTGCGGGTGGTGCGCTTGGTGCCGGTGGTGCCGGCCTTGCTTCCGGCGCTGCGTCGCGGTGTGCGCGCGGCAGTGCTCTCCACGGTCACGTGTGCTCCTCCGTCGGTCCGGCCCCCGGGGTTGCCGGTAGGCCAGTGCGGCTCACCTGTTCCGACCACCGGGCACGGGGTGGGTGCCACTCGACCGGGATCAGGCGTGACAGGTGCCCCGGCGAGCGCCCTGCAAAAGGCACGTTACCCAGTGCATCACATTTCTGTGAAACCCTCTCTGACCTGCGATTTTGCTTGGATATCCAAGTAAATCGGAAAGGTGTGGAAGGAGCCCTGGTCACAGCCTTGCAGGAGGCCGGAGCAACCGCACGTTAACCCGGTGACCCAGGTCACGGGAAGAGTCCACTTTCCGGCGCGGCGAAACGGCACGCGCGCGTGGGGCCCGTTTCGGGCCCCACGCGCGCGTGGATCATCCGTTTTGTTCCGGCCGTGCGGTCAGGGGGCCGGCCTCGGGTCAGCCGCCCTCGCCGCCCGCGCCTCCGACGACACCGGTCGCGCCGCCCGTGTCGGTACCGCCCGTGTTGTCCGGCGGCGTCTGCGGGTCCGAGGGCTCCGGGTCCGTGGGCTCGTCGGTCGGCTCCTGGGTGGTCGGCTGGCCCGTCGGCTGGCCGGTGGGCGTCTCGGGAGCGCTCTGCGACGGCGTGTAGGACGGCGTGTACGACGGTGTGTACCCGCCGCCGCCGGAGCTCGTGCCGCTGCCGTCGTCCGTGGACGTGTCGGTCGGCTCGTCGGTCACCTCGTCGCTCGGCGTCTCGCTGGGCGTCTTCTTCTCGGCCGTCTGCGAGGTGGTCGGCGACTGCGTGGTGCCGGGCGCCTTCGTGCCGTCGCCGCCGCTCTGCAGCGCCAGGGCGACACCCGCCGCGACGGCGATCACCGCGAGCACGGCGAGGATCCACAGCTTGCCGCGGCCGCCGCCCTTGTTGCCGTGGCCCTCGAAGCCGCCGTCGTCCCCGCCGCCGTAGCCCGCGGGCAGGATCGGCGACGGGATCTGCGCGGTGCCGGAGGCGTCCCCGGGGTGGCCCATCACGGCCGTGTGGGCGAAGCCGCCCGACGGGGTGTGCCGGCCCTCGTGCATGTCGACCGGGCCGGTGTTCCAGGTGCCGGTGTGGCCGCCCTGGTCGTAGAGCATCTGGAGCGCGTACTGGACCAGCCCGCGCATCTCCTCGGCTGTCTGGAAACGGTCGTCCGGCTCCTTGGCGAGGGAGCGCATGACCAGGCCGTCGAGCTCGGGCGGGCAGGCGTCGGAGGCCTCGGAGGGAGGCGTCGGGATGTCCTGGACGTGCTGGTAGACCACCGACAGCGGGGTCTCGCCGGTGAACGGCGGGCGCAGCGAGAGGAGTTCGTAGAGCAGGCAGCCCGTGGCGTACAGGTCGGAGCGGTGGTCGACGGCCTTGCCGAGCGCCTGCTCGGGCGACAGGTACTGGGGGGTGCCCATGACCATGCCGGTCTGCGTCATCGTGGACTGCGCGCCGTGCAGGGCTCGGGCGATGCCGAAGTCCATCACCTTCACGGCGCCGTTGTGCGTGATGATGACGTTGGCCGGCTTGATGTCGCGGTGCACGATGCCGTGCTGGTGCGAATAGGCGAGCGCCTCCAGGACGCCCGAGACGATGATCAGGGCCTGCTCGGGGCCCGGCGCCTCGGCGTTCAGCAGCAGGTCGCGGATCGTGCGGCCCTCGACCAGCTCCATGACGATGTAGGGCACGGAGTGACCGCCGACGACGTCCTCGCCGGAGTCGTACACGGCGACGATCGCGTGGTGGTTGAGGCCGGCGACCGACTGGGCCTCGCGCGTGAAGCGCGCCTTGGACACCGGGTCCTCGGCGAGGTCGGAGCGGAGCAGCTTGACGGCTACGGTGCGCCCGAGGCGGACGTCCTCGGCAGCGAACACCTCGGCCATGCCGCCCCGGCCGAGTCTGTGGGTCAGCCGGTACCGGCCGTCCCCGACCAGCCCGCCGTTACCCCAGGACTCCGGCGCGTCCGACATGCCGCCGCCAGTCGCCTCGGGGTCGGACGGGCCCTGAGCGCGCTGCTGCTGTGCCATCAGTCCTCGCCGTCGTTTCTGCCCGCGGTGCGCGCGGTGTTGTTACGGTCTCCGTCGGCCACGCTACAGCCTCCGCGCAAGCCGCCGGTCCGAGACGGGTGCCAGGACCGGCACGGGACGGACGCGCCATGAAACCTTCACTCCGTACTGTCGTGCAAATTCTGTGCACCGGTCGTACGGCCCCTGTAACGCTTCCGCGACGCTTCCTTCGCGTACGGTCACGGAACGGGCACCGAGCTTGACGTGTCGGTGCCCTGGGGCAGACTTGGCCGGGAATGACGGTTTGGATCAACGCGGAGCACCGCGGATCAGTGACGGATCAGCGGCAGTCGGCGGCGCCTCAAGGGCTACGGGGGAAACGGAACATGAGCCAGGACGGCGCACACGGCCAGTACACCGGGCAGGCGCTCGCCAATGGCCGCTATCAGCTGCGTGATCTGCTCGGCCAGGGCGGCATGGCCTCGGTGCACCTCGCGTACGACAGCGTGCTCGACCGACAGGTCGCGATCAAGACACTTCACACCGATCTCGGTCGGGAACAGGCCTTCCGCGAGCGGTTCCGCCGCGAGGCCCAGGCCGTGGCCAAGCTCACGCACACCAACATCGTCTCGGTCTTCGACACCGGCGAGGACACCCTCGACGGCATGACGACGCCGTACATCGTCATGGAGTACGTCGAGGGCCGCCCGCTCGGCTCCGTGCTCGACGAGGACGTGCGGCAGCAGGGCGCGATGCCCGCCGACAAGGCCCTGAAGATCACCGCGGACGTGCTCGCCGCGCTGGAGATCAGCCACGAGATGGGGCTGGTCCACCGCGACATCAAGCCGGGCAACGTGATGATGACCAAGCGCGGCGTGGTCAAGGTCATGGACTTCGGCATCGCCCGCGCCATGCAGTCCGGTGTGACGTCGATGACACAGACCGGCATGGTCGTCGGCACCCCGCAGTACCTCTCGCCGGAACAGGCCCTCGGCCGCGGTGTGGACGCCCGCTCCGACCTGTACTCGGTCGGCATCATGCTGTTCCAACTGGTCACCGGGCGGCTTCCGTTCGACGCGGACTCGCCGCTGGCCATCGCGTACGCGCACGTGCAGGAGGAGCCGCCGGTTCCGTCCTCGGTCAACCGGGCGCTGCCCCCGGCCGTGGACGCGCTGATCGCCCGCGCGTTGAAGAAGAACCCGAACGAGCGCTTCCCGAGCTCCGAGGCCATGCGCGACGAGTGCCTGCGCGTGGCGGCGTCCTTCCAGCCCGCCCCGCCGAGCATCGTCCCGGGCGCGCACACCCCGAGCGGCGCGGGCGTCGGCTCGGCCGTGTTCCCGCCGGTCGACCAGGCGGCTCCGGCGCCCTCGGGCCAGGTCCAGACGCCGTACCAGCCGGCCCCGCCCCCGAACCCGTACGGCACGCCCGCCCCGGCGGCGCCGTCACCGGCGTACGGCTACCCGCAGCAGGGCGGCTACCAGACGCCGGCCACCGCCGCGTACTCCCCGCAGCCGGGTCCGTCGACCCCGCCGCCGTACAACCTCACGCCGCAGACCGCGCCGGGCTCCTCGGGCGGCGGCAGGAGCAACAAGCCGGTGATCATCGGCTCGATCGTGGTGTCCGTCGTCGCGGTCGGCGGCCTGGTCGCGGCCCTGCTGATGAACGGCGGCAGCCAGGACGACCAGGGCGGCGGGGGCAGCAGCGCGAGTGCGTCGGCCTCGGCGTCCAAGAGGCCGGGCTACCGCGGGCCGGACACGTCGAAGACGATCGACACCGAGGAGTGCACGGAGCCGCAGGAGTCGTACAACGACCCCGAGAAGATCCGGATGCCCAACTTCAAGTTCAAGAACATCGACTCGGTCAAGGCCTGCCTCCAGTCGGCCGGCTGGGAAAAGTCGATCGACTTCATTGACGAGAACACCTACGGCGACGGCGCGGTCATGAACCAGTTCCCGTCCGCCGGTACCGACGTGGACCCGACGGACATGCCCGAGATCGAGCTCAACGTCTCCACCGGCAACCCGCCGGCCTGACCCGCCCACGCGGAAGGGCCCGGCAGCTTCGGCTGCCGGGCCCTTCACATGGCCGGTACGCGGACGCGTGACAGGTGCGGACGCGTTATAGATACGGCCCGCCCGAACGGCCGCCCGGGTGCTGCTCGTCGAGGCCGTCATGGCCGACGCCCGGCGGGAGGGCGCGGCGCATCTGCTCCAGCTGGGCGCGGGCCGCCATCTGCTGGGCGAACAGCGTGGTCTGGATCCCGTGGAAGAGGCCCTCCAGCCAGCCGACCAGCTGGGCCTGCGCGATGCGCAGCTCCGCGTCGCTCGGGGTCGCCTCGTCCGTGAAGGGCAGGGAGAGCCGCTCCAGCTCCTCGACCAGCTCGGGCGCCAGACCGTCCTCCAGCTCCTTCACCGAGCTGGCGTGGATCTCCTTGAGCCGGACCCGGCTGGCCTCGTCCAGGGGAGCCACGCGCACTTCTTCCAGAAGCTGCTTGATCATGCTGCCGATGCGCATGACCTTCGCGGGCTGCTCCACCTGTTCCGTGATCGGAGTCTCGCGGGAGTCCTCGTCTCCGCCGCCGCCGCTGAGCGCCATGCCGTCCTGGCCCACGACCAGGATCTGCGGGTTCTCCGGCGACCTTTCGTTCCTCGGCATCTCCATGTCGCCATTCTCTCGCACGCCTGCACCTCCCCTCTGTGGTGCCCCCACGGGAGACTGATCCACCGTGTTGGAGGAGACGTGCGGGTCAGGCCTCGGGTTGCTCACCAAAGGGTGAATCCGGCTCATGGCAGCGATTCCGCCTGTCGGCCGAACCCGGAGTGCCGGACGAGTAGGGCGGTGTGAGGCTGATTGCCTCTATCTGACCGAACTTGCCGGAATTGCCCCACCGGGCACGGCGGGAGGGGGTCACCAACGTGACTCCATGGCAACGCGCACTGCGGGCGACGGGACTGGTGGTCGCCCTGGGGGCGGGTGCGGTCGTCTCACCGTACGGGGCCGGCGTCTCGTACGGAGCTGTCCAGTCCGTCCGGTCGTACGGCTCCGTGCAGTCGTACGGCTCCGTCCTCGCGTACGACGTCCTGGCATACGACGACGGCCCCGGGGGCCGTGCCCTCGCCGCGCCCTCCGCCCCCTCCGCCCCGGGCAAGCCCTCGCGGGCCGGGAGCCGGGCCGGGGAGGGTCGTGAGCGGCCGGGGCGGCCCGAGGACGCCGAGCGGGAGCGGGGCGCCGGTGAGGTCACCGCCGTACCCGAGGAACCCCGGGAAGCCGCCCCCGAGCCCTCCGCGCCGACGGAGCAGCCCGAGCGGGAGGCCGCCGCCGCGCGCGCCGAACGCCCCGTCGGGCCGGTCCTGCGCATCCTGCCGCTGGGCAGCGGCCTGGTCCTGATCGGCCTCGGCCTCGGACTCGCCTTCTTCGCCCTGCGGCTGCGGCGGGTCTAGGGTCTGTCGTTTGGATCAGGTCGCAGGGAAGCGACTGTTCTGCTCGGTGCCGGCGAGCGGGGTCTGGTGCGTGCCTCTGCAAGGCGGAGGA